>DASUHM010000056.1 GCA_036273515.1 Gaiellales bacterium | reverse complement strand
GTTGACGTCGGCGTCGAGCGGCACGGTCTCGAGGTGCTCGATCTCGATGCGGGGGATGTCGCAGGCGGTCGGCATCAGGTAGTCCATGAACGTGGCCGACTGGAAGCTGCCGTCCTCGCCGTACGCCGATCGTTCCAGCAGCACCGCGCCGATGCCCTGCGCGACGCCGCCCCGGATCTGGCCCTCGACCACGGCGGGATTGATGAGCGCGCCGCAGTCCTCGACGGCGACGTACCGCTCCACCTTCACGATGCCGGTCTCGGCATCGACGTCCACGATCGCGCAGTGCGTGCCGCCGGACCAGCCGCCTTCGCCGCCGTCGAACGTGGCCTCGACCTCGAGCGTGGCGTCCACGTCGGTGCCGAACTGCCCGGCCGCCGCTTGCCGCGCGACCTCGGTTACGGTGATCGCGCTGGCCGGGTCGCCGCGCACCCAGACATTGCCGTCGGTGATCAGCAGGTCCTGTGCGCTGGCCTCCATGAGATGCGCCGCGAAGTCGAGCACCTTGGCCTTGAGCTGCCGGGCGCCGTGGAGCGCCACGCCGCCGGTCATGGTGGCCGACCGGCTGCCGCCGGTCAGCCCGAATGGGACGACGTCGCTGTCGCCGACCACGACGCGGACCTGCTCGAACGGCACGCCGAACTCGTCGGCGGCGATCTGGGCCAGGGTCGTCTGGTGGCTCTGGCCGTGCGGCATCTGGCCGGTGAACAGCGCGACGATGCCGTCTTCGGTGAGCTGGAGGCGCATCGACTCCATGCCCATGGGGCCGCTGGGCCCCTCCGGCGCGCGCGGGCCCGGAGCGGCCTCGATGAACGTGGCCACGCCGATGCCCAGGTAGCGGCCCTGCGCTCGTGCCTGCGCCTGGCGCTGCCGGAACGCGGGAAAGTCCATGAGCTCGGCGACCCGCTCCAGTGACTCCTTCGACGTGACTCCCACCAGCGGGCGCCCGGTGACCATCACGGCGGGCGGGTCGGTGCGCGGGGCGACGTTACGCAGCCGGATCTCGACCGGATCGAGGCCGAGATCTTTCGCGACGAGGTCCAGGACACGTTCCCGCACGAACGTCTCGGACGCCCACGGCCCGCGGTAGGCGACATAGCAGGCCTTGTTCGTCGTGACCGCGGTCGACTCGAAACCCATGGCCGCGAGCTTGTACGCACCGGGCAGCATCGCCTCCATGATGTCCGGGACCATCGCGCCCATACCCGGGTAGGCGCCGGTGTCGACGACCATCTGCACGTCCAGCCCGAGCAGGTCTCCGTCGTTGCTGACCGCGGCCCGGACGTCGAAGCTCTCCTCGCGCGCCTGCCCCGACGCGGTGAGGTTCTCGCCGCGGTCCTCGACCCACTTGACCGGCTGGCCGATAGCACGCGAGGCGGCGGCTACGGCCAGCTCCTCGCGTGACGCGCCGATTTTCAGGCCGAACGAACCGCCGATATCGCCGGCCAGAACGCGCACCTTGTCCTGCTCCATGCCGAGACGCATGGCGACGGCGATCCTGGTGACGTGGACGCTCTGCGTGGCCGCGTGCATCGTCATGACGCCCAGGTCGGCGTCGTAACTCGCGACGCAGCCGCGTCCCTCCATGGGCACGTTCTGATGCCGGTGCACGTCGATGCGGAAGTCGATGACGCGGTCAGCGTTAGCGAAGGTCGCGGAGACGTCGCCGAACTCGTGGCGCGAGTGCACGCGGGCGATGTTGTCACCGAGGTTGGCGAACAGCGGCGGGCTGCCCGGGTCGAGCGCGAAGGCGGCCTCCACGACCGGAGGCAGGTCGTCATACTCGACCTCCACCAGGTCGCAGCCGTCCTCGGCGAGGTAGCGGCTCTCGGCGATGACAACCGCGACCGGATCGCCGAAGAAGCGCACCTTGTCGGTCGCCAGCAGCGTGAACTGCGGGGTCGGCCCGGCCCAGCCCATGAGAGCCATCAGCGCGTCCGGCCCCGGGACCGTCATCGCCTCCAGTTCCGCTCCGGTGAGCACCGCGACCACTCCGGGCAGCGCCCGCGCCGCCGAGACATCGACCGAGAGCACGCGAGCGTGAGCCAGGGGCGAGCGCACGAACGCGGCGTGCAGCATCCCGGGCAGCTTGATGTCGTCGACGTACCGGCCCGCACCGGTCAGGATGCGCGGGTCCTCCGAACGCTTGATGCTGGCGCCGGTGTAGCGCTCCGCCGCGATTGCCGTCATGGTCGCTCCTCGCTCAGCGTTTCACGGTTGCGCAGTGTTCGATTGCGCTGGGCGGCCAGCAGGACGCCGTCGATGATGCTCTGGTAGC
>DASUHM010000055.1 GCA_036273515.1 Gaiellales bacterium | reverse complement strand
TCACCGTCGACGAGGCGACCGCCGAGCGGGTGATGCGGCCGCGGGCCGAGGTGGCCCCGCTCGCAGGCGCTCCCGAGACGCTCGCGGCGCACCTGCGCGGCCTCGCGGAGGCGGGCGCGGACGAGGCCATCCTCGTCCTCGATCCGATCACGGAGGAGTCGATCCGGGCCGTCGCGCCGGCGCTGCGATTGCTCGAGGGGTAGACGCCTCCCCTTTTTGCAGTACCAAACCCCTCGATTGGGCGATCCGGAGCGGCTTTGCGAACGCCGAAACGATGGGAATACAAGCTTTTCCCATCGAGCCCTTCGGGGAGGTGAGTCCTATCAACGAGTTTCTCGCCGATGTCCGCGACGAGGCCGGTCAGACCATGGCCGAGTACGCCGTCGTCCTCGGTGTGATCACGATCGCCGTCGTCGTCACGCTCGGTCTCCTGAGCACCGCGATCAAGAACACGCTGAACAACGTCATCTCCTCTCTGTAGGAACGCTTTGCTCCGGGCCCGGGTGGTGGACTTTCCGCTCGGGCCCGTTTCATTGGTCCAGGCGTTTCGCGCGGCCGGGTCGCGGGCACGACGCGACTAGAGTGCCGCCTGCGGCGGGCGTCGCCGCGGCATTCATCACCCCCGGACGAGGAGCCCCGATGAACGAGCAGGAACAGTGGCGCGAGCTGGGCCAGCAGCTGCGCGTCGACTCGGTCCGCGCGGCCGCCGCAGCAGGCTCCGGCCACCCGACCTCGTCGATGTCCGCGGCCGACCTGATGGCCGTGCTCCTGGCCAAGCACCTGCGCTACGACTTCGACCGCCCCGAGAACCCGCTGAACGATCACCTGATCTTCTCGAAGGGGCATGCATCACCCCTCGTGTACTCGCTCTTCAAGGCCGCCGGTGCGATCACCGACGACGAGCTGCTCACCTTCCGCAAGCTCGGCTCGCGGCTCCAGGGCCACCCCACGCCGGTCCTGCCGTGGGTCGACGTCGCCACCGGCTCGCTGGGCCAGGGACTGCCGATCGCCGTCGGCGTCGCGCTCGCCGGCAAGAAGCTCGACAGGCTCCCGTTCCGGGTGTGGACGGTCTGCGGTGACAGCGAGATGGCCGAGGGCTCGATGTGGGAGGCCTTCGCGGCCGCGGCCCACGAGAACCTCGACAACCTGATCGCGATCATCGACGTCAACCGGCTCGGCCAGCGCGGCGAGACGATGCTCGGCTGGAACACGGCCACCTACGTCCGCCGGGCCGAAGCGTTCGGCTGGCGCGCGCTCGAGATCGACGGCCACGACGTTGTCGCGATCGATCAGGCCTACCAGGAGGCGACGGCCGCCGACGGCCAGCCCGTCGCGATCATCGCCCGCACGATGAAGGGCAAGGGCGTCGCCGCCGTCGAGAACAAGGAGGGCTGGCACGGCAAGCCGCTGGCCGACCCGGAGGCCGCCGTCGAGGAGCTCGGCGGCCGCCGCGACGCGGTCGTGCGCCCGCAGCCACCGGCCGCGAACGGCCAGGCCAACCGCTTCAGCCCCTCCAGGGCCGATCCGGCCGCCTGGGAGGTCGGCGAGAAGGTCGCCACCCGCCGGGCGTACGGCGACGCGCTGGTGGCGGCCGGCGCCGCCGACGGGCGCGTGGTCGCCCTCGACGGCGAGGTCGGCAACTCGACCTACTCCGAGCTCTTCCAGAAGGCGCATCCCGACCGCTACTTCGAGATGTACATCGCCGAGCAGCAGATGGTCGCCGCGGCGGTCGGCATTCAGGTGCGCGGCTGGGTGCCGTTCGCGTCGACGTTCGCCGCGTTCCTGGCACGCGCCTACGACTTCACTCGGATGGCCGCTGTCAGCCAGGCGAACATCCGCCTGTCCGGCTCGCACGCCGGCGTCTCGATCGGCGAGGACGGCCCGTCGCAGATGGCGCTCGAGGACCTGGCCTCGTTCCGGGCGATCCACGGCAGCACCGTGCTCTACCCGAGCTGCGCGAACCAGACGGCCAAGCTCGTCGAGGCCATGGTCGACCGGCCCGGCATCGTCTACATGCGCACCACGCGCGAAAACACGCCGGTGCTCTATCCGGCCGACGAGCCGTTCCCGATCGGCGGCTCCCGGGTCGTGCGCTCGTCCGACTCCGACGACGTCACGCTGATCGGCGCCGGCATCACGCTGCACGAGTCGCTGAAGGCCGCCGAGGCGCTCGCCGGCGAAGGCATCGCCGCCCGCGTGATCGACGTGTACTCGGTGAAGCCGATCGACGCGGCCACGCTCGTCGAGGCGGCGGAGGCCACGGGCGGCCTCGTCGTCGTCGAGGATCACTGGCCCGAGGGCGGCATCCGCGACGCCGTGCTCGAGGTGCTGGTCGATGCCGGCGCGAACGTGCCGGTCACGAGCCTCGCGCCGAGCGAGATGCCGACGTCCGGCACGCCGGCACAGCTGCTCGACCAGGCCGGGATCGACAGCGCCCACATCGCGGCCGCCGCGCGCTCGCTGGTCGGCGCGAAGCGGTAAGAGCCTGGGACTGTCCCCGCTCGGGGCGGGGACAGTCCCCACTATCCTGGCCGCCCAATGAGGAGGCTGACCCTGTGGGTGCGCACGGCCTCGACCGCCACGCTGGTCGGGGTCGGCGTGGTCGTCGCGGCCGTGTTCGTCGCCGCCAACGCCGTCGCCAGCCTCGACCGCACCGGCGCGCAGCCGCCGGCGCCCGCGTCGCTGGCCGAGCTGACGCTGCGCGAGCTCGGCGGCAACGGGCCCGAGGGCATCACCGCCAACTTCCGCTACGCCAACGCGCTCGTGCCGACGACGTCGCTCGTGCCCCAGGCGAGCGCCGGCGGCAGCCCGCTCCCGCTCGTCACCGGCGCCAGCGGCCGGCTCTGGTACACGAACGGGCGCCTGCGGATGGAGTTCCAGACCGACCAGGGCGACACGCAGCTCGTCGTCCGCGGCACGCGCGCGCTCATGTACGACGCCTCCGACGGGACGGCGTTCGCCGCCACGCTGCCGTCGATCGCGACGCTCGGGCGGATCCGAACCGGGCTCGCCGGCGCGTCGCAGCTGCTCGGGCGCGTCCGCTCGTCGCTTGCCATCTCGACGCCGCATCCGGGCGTAACGGCCGGGCGCCCGTCCTACACCGTCCACATGGCGCCGGTCGAGAGCCCCGGCCTGCTCTCGAAGGTGGCCCTGTCGGTCGACGCCGACACCGGGACGCCGCTCCTGCTCGACGTCTACGGACGCAGGCAGACGAAGCCCCTGGTCGAGTTCGCGCTCTCGAACGTGCACTACGGCGCCGTCGACCCGTCCGTGTTCAAGCTGAAGCTCCCGTTCGGGATGCAGCCGGTGCCCGTGCGCTTCGGCGGGCCGCCGTCGCTCGGCGCCACGGTCTCGTGCACCGCGCCGCCGACGCTGGGCGGCCTGCCGCTGCAGAGCTGCCGCGAGGCCAGCCGCTCCGGCGAGCTGCCCGGCCGGCTGCTGATCTACGGTCGCTCGTTCGGCTCGGTCGTCGTGCTCGAGCAGCCCGGCGGCGGCGACCCCGGCGGCGGCCTGTGGGCCCTCCTGCCCGGCGTCTCGGTCGGCGGGGCCGAAGGGCGCGAGCTGGTGACGCCACTTGGCGCCGTCGTCCGGTTCGCCCGCGGCGGGGTGACGTACACCGTGCTCGGCAGCATGCCGCACGCGGTCGTCGAAGCGGTGGCGCGCGGCCTGTGAGCGCGCCCCCCGACGCCGCGCCCGCCGTCGCCGCCCGCGGCCTGCGCAAGACCTACGGGACGCTCGAGGCCGTGGCCGGCGTCGACGTCACCGTCCGGGCGGGCGACGTCTACGGCTACCTCGGCCCGAACGGGGCCGGGAAGACGACGTCGCTGCGGATGATGCTCGGGCTGATCCAGCCCACGGCCGGCGAGGTGCGGCTGTTCGGGCGCGACCCCGTGCTCGATCCCGTGTCCGCGCTCGAAGGCGTCGCCGGCTTCGTCGAGGATCCCGCCTTCTATCCCTACCTGAGCGGTCGCGCCAACCTCGAGCTGCTGGCCGACCTCGACGGCGGCGGCGACGGCGACGGGGTGGCGGAGGTGCTCGAGGTCGTCGAGCTGACCGGTCGCGCCGGCGACCGCGTCCGCGGCTACTCGCACGGCATGCGCCAGCGCCTCGGCCTGGCCGCCGCGCTCCTGCGCCGGCCGCGGCTGCTCGTCCTGGACGAGCCGACCACCGGGCTCGACCCGGGCGGGATGCGCGACATGCGCGCGCTCGTCCGCCGCCTCGCCGGCGAGGGCATCACGGTGCTGCTCTCGAGCCACCTGATGGGCGAGGTCGAGGCGCTCTGCAACCGTGTCGCGATCCTGCGCGAGGGCCGCGTCCGCTACGAGGGCGACCTGGCCGAGGTGACCGCCCGCAGCGACGGCCGCTACCGGCTCCAGGCCACTGACCCTGGCGCGGCCCTGGCCGTCTGCCGGGCCGCCGACGGCGTCCACGACATGCGCGCCGAGGGCCCGGCGATCGCGTTCGCGGCCGAGCCGGACGCGGTCGCGGCGCTCACGCTCGCGCTGGCAGCCGCGGGGATCGGCATCCACGCGCTCGTCCCGTCGGGCGGGCTCGAGGCACTCTTCTTCGACCTGACCGAGCAGGAGGCGGGCGCGTGACGCGGGCGCTGCGCTGGGAGGTGCGCAAGCTGGCGGCGCAGCGGCGCACCTACCTCGGCCTGGGCGCGGCCGCGGCGGCGCCCGTGCTGCTGGCCGCGGCGATCGAGCTCCACCCGCCCAGCCCCACCGACTCCGGCGTCCCCTTCTTCCTGCGCTTCGCCGTCGAATCCGGGTTCGCCGTGCCGCTGCTCACGCTGCTCTTCTCGGCGCTCTTCCTGTTCCCGCTCGTCACGGCGCTCGTTGCCGGCGACATCGTGGCGGCCGAGGATCACAACCGGACGCTGAAGACGATCCTCACCCGCTCGACCAGCCGCTCGGCGATCTTCACCGCCAAGGTCGTGTCCGCGTTCGGCTACGTCCTGGCGGCGGTCGTGGCGATGGGCGTCGCCGGCACCCTGGCCGGCGGGATCACGAGCGGCTTCGACCCGCTCCCCACGTTCTCGACCGTCATCTCGCCGTCGCGCGCGCTCGCGCTCGTCGTCGGCAGCTTCCTCGTCTACGCCATGCCCGTGCTCGCGCTGGCGGCCGTCGGCATCCTGCTCTCGACCGTGTCGCGCAACAGCGCCGCGGCGGTCGTCGGCACGCTCATGTTCGCCCTCATCGAGCAGCTCACCCAGATCGTCCCGGTGCTCGACGCGCCGGCCGCGCAGCGGTGGATGCTGACAGCGCAGCTGGACGCGTGGGAGACACTTTTCCGCACACCGCTCGACTGGTCGCCGATCGTCCACGCCGCCTACGTGTCAATCGTGTACGCGGTCGCCTCGCTGGCCGTCGCCTGGATCCATTTCATCCGCCGCGACATAACCGGTTAAGTGCCAACTGGAACCGGTCAAGCCATCGGGCAATCGATTCCAGTTCAGGCAGAAAGTTCCCCCAAAAGGGGGAGGATTGCCCTACCACAGGAAGCGGAGAATGCCGCCCGTGGCAACACCATCACCTGACCTCCGCAGTCGCGCCGGCTTGACGGTCGTGGATGGAAGATCCCCCTCCCTCTCCTCCCACGATGTGCCGGCGGGGCTGCGGATGGTCAGGGCCTTGGACCGGGCGGTGCTCGAGGCAGCCCGCCGGTGCGCGCTGCGGCCGATGGAGCTGTACGCGCTGCTGCTACTGCGCTCAGAGGAGCCCCTCGAGACGACCCGCCTGGCGGCCCAGCTGGCCGCCAGCCAGAGCCAGGCGAAGCAGATCGCGCTCCGCCTGTGCGCGCGCGGGCTCGCCGTCCGCTACGGCGCGTACGGCCGCACCGAGCTGACCGCCGCGGGCCGAGAGCTGGCCGACGCGGCAGCGAGCGACCTCGAGGACGCCGTGGCGGGCCGTATGGCCGCGATCGATCCGGCCCTGCGGGTTCTGGGTACCGCCACGCTGGCCGACCTCACGCTGCCGACCTCGGCGTAGCGTCCCGGCCTAGGGGCGGCGCGAGCCGCCCCGTAGGACCGTGCCCGCAGCCGGTGTGACCCAGCCGACGCCCAACCTAGGCAACCGCCGGGATTTGGGCCATAATCGCAACATTCATCGGCGCATGTGCGTCCAAATTGGCGTCGATCCGTGGTCATTCGGGAAGGGGTCTCATGAGTGCATCTGAGGGAAGGGCGGTCGACGTCGAAGTGACGACCGCCATGGCGCTCGAGGAGAAAGGGCATCTGCACAAGAGCCTGCGCAGGTTCGACATGCTCTTCTTCACGGTGTGCGCGCTGGTCGGGCTGGACACGCTGGGCCAGGTGTCGAGCTTCGGCGCGCAGACCTTCACCTGGCTCATCATCCTCGGCGTCCTGTTCGTGTTCCCGTACGCGCTCGTCATGGCCGAGCTGGGCGCCGCATTCACCCAGGAGGGCGGCCCGTACGAGTGGATGAAGATGAGCTGGGGCCGCCTGCCGGCCGGGCTCGGCGCCGTGCTCTACTGGGTCACGAACCCGCTCTGGGTGGGCGGCTCGCTGTGCTTCATCGCGTCCGCGGCGTGGAGCGACAACCTGCACACGATGGGCTCCGGCTTCACCGTCGGCAACATCGTCTTCAAGGTCGTGTTCATCTGGATCTCGATCGGCGTCGCCATCGCCTCGCTGCGGCACGGCAAGTGGATCCCGAACGTCGGCGCGATCATCCGCGTCGGCGTGCTCGCGTTCTTCTCGGTCACCGTCCTGATCTACGGGATCGAGCACGGCGTCCACGGCTACGGCGCGGGCGACTTCAACCCGAGCTCGCTGGTGATCTTCCTCGGCCTCGTGCCGCTGCTGCTCTTCAATTACGTCGGCTTCGAGCTCCAGAACGGGGCGGCCGAGGAGATGCAGAACCCGCAGCGCGACGTGCCGGTCACGGTGCTCCAGAGCGGCATCATCACGGTGCTCGCCTACTCCATCCCGGTCTTCGGGATCGTGGCGGTGCTCCCGTCGAGCCAGATCACCGGCATCGGCGGCTTCCTGGACGCCGTCCACACGACGTTCAGCGTCTACGGCGGCGCCCAGAACTTCCTCACCGACCTCATGGTGTTCGGGTTCATCTTCGCCCTGGTCACCTCGGGCGCCGTGTGGATGATGGGCTCCGACCGGATCCTGGCCGTCGCGGCGTACGACGGCGCGTTCCCCGGCTACTTCGGCCGGTTCCACGCCCGCCTGGGCACGCCGGTGCGCGTGAACGTCATGTCGGGCATCACGTCGACGATCTTCATGCTCGCCGCCGTGTACCTGCTGAGCGGCTCGGCCAGCGCGGCCAACACCTTCACGGTGGTGCTGTACCTGGCCACGTCGACCACCCTGCTCAGCTACCTGGTGATCTTCCCGGCGGCGATCAAGCTGCGCCTGAGCCATGGCCACGTGTCGCGGCCCTACCGGCTGGGCAAGTCCGGGAACGGCCTGATGTGGCTGTGCACGGGACTCTGCACCGGCTGGATGGTGCTGGGCTCGTGGGTGGCGCTCTTCCCCGGCACGCTGGAGAGCATCACCGGGCACTCCTACAGCGTCATGGACAGCTACGGCGTCACGCGGCTGCGGTTCGAGGTGTTCACCCTCGGGACGCTGGTCGTGATCCTCGCCATCGGTGTCATCGGCTACGTGCTCGCGGCGGACGTGCGGGCGAAGGCCGTCGAGGTGCCGATCGAGTCCGGCCTGGAGCCGGCCTCGGGCGACTGAGCCACGTTCCCGGCCGGGGCGCCGATCGAGTGGGAGCGATCGGCGTCCCGGCCGGGCGTGTGCCCGCCCCCGCATGCGCCGGCCGACCATCGGCATCACCAGCTACTGGCGCCACGCCGTCATGGACGCGTGGGCGCTCGATGCCGCGTTCATCGCCCAGGGCTACGTCGAAGGCGTCCGGCTCGGCGGCGGCCGGGCGATCGTGCTGCCTCCCGACCCGCTGTGGGCCGACGATCCCGGCGACGTGCTCGACATGCTGGACGGGCTCGTCGTGGCGGGCGGCGAGGACGTCGATCCCGACCTCTACGGCCACGAACGCCATCCCCGCACCGGACCCAGGCACGACCGCCGCGACGGCGCCGAGCTCGGCGTCCTGCGCGGTGCGCTCGAGCGCGACCTGCCGGTGCTCGGCATCTGCCGCGGCATCCAGCTCCTGAACGTCGCCTGCGGCGGCACCCTCGTCCAGCACCTGGAGGACGTGATCGACCAGAGGCCCCACCGCCTCGACGACGCCAACTGGGGCGCGCACGAGGTGGTGACGGTGGAGGGCTCGCGGCTGCGCGAGATCGTGGGCGAGCGGCCGCACGTGCGCTCGCACCACCACCAGGGCATCGGCGACGTGGGCGAGGGCCTGTCCGTGACGGCGCACGCGCACGACGGGACGGTCGAGGGCCTCGAGCGAGCCGGCTCGGGGTTCTGCATCGGCGTCCTGTGGCACCCCGAGGCCGACGTGCCCGGCTCCGGGCGGCCGCTCTTCGATGCGCTGGTATCGTCCGCTCGATGACCCGGCTCTGGCATCCGTTCGCCGACATGGCGGTCGTGAAGGACGCGGAGGTGGTCATCGCCCGGGGCGAGGGCGCGATCGTGTGGGACGAGCAGGGCCGCGAGTACGTCGACGCGCGCGGCGGCCTGTGGTATTGCGCGGCCGGCCACGGCCGGGCCGAGATCGCCGACGCCGCCGCCGCCCAGATGCGCACGCTGGCGGCCTACGACACCTTCGAGCGGCTGGCGAACCGGCCCGCGCTCGACCTGGCGGAGCGCGTCTCCGAGCTGGCGCCCTTCCCGAATGGGGCCGTCTTCTTCACGAGCGGCGGCTCGGAGGCGGTCGACACGGCCGCCAAGCTGGCGCGGCGCTACTGGCACGCGCTCGGGCGGCCGGACAAGCAGGCCATCGTCCACCGCCGCCACGCCTACCACGGCATGAACGCGTACGGCACGAGCCTGGCCGGCATCCCCTCCAACCGTGAGGGATTCGGCACGCTCATCCCGGACGTCGCCTCCGTGGCGCACGACGATCCTGCCGAGCTCGAGACGCTGCTCGCGGAGCGGGCCGGCACCATCGCGGCGTTCATCGGCGAGCCCGTGATCGGCGCCGGCGGCATCCTTCACCCGCCCGAGGGCTACTGGGCGGCGGTGCAGGACCTGTGCCGCCGCTACGACGTGCTGCTGATCGCCGACGAGGTCATCACCGGCTTCGGCCGCCTCGGCCGCTGGTTCGGGAGCGAACGGCTCGGGATCGAGCCCGACCTGATCACGTGTGCGAAGGCGATCACGTCCGGCTACCTGCCGCTCGGCGCCGTCATCGCCGGCGAGCGCGTCCAGGAGCCGTTCTGGACTGAAGGGCCCGGCACGCTCTTCCGCCACGGCTTCACGTACTCCGGCCACCCGTCGGCCTGCGCGGCCGGCCTCGCCAACCTCGACCTGATGGCGCGTGAGGGCCTGGTCGAGCGCGTCTCCGAGATGGAGCCGGTGCTGACCGCCGCGGTGGCGCCGCTGCGCTCGGCGCCGCTCGTGAGCGAGATCCGCTCGGGGCTCGGCCTGCTCGCCGCCGTCGAGCTCGACGCCGACGCCCGCGCGGCGGATCCCGGGCTGGTCGAGAAGGTCGTCCACGCGTGCCGCGACCACGGCGTGCTCACGCGCGGCCTGGCCGGGCGCGCGCTCCAGATCTCACCGCCCTACGTGATCTCTCAAGACGAGCTCGAGCGGGTCGCAAGCGGCATCGCCGAGGCGCTCGCCACGGTCACCGCCGCGTCGCCTGCGGCTGCCGCCCGCTAGAGATCGCAGGCGGGCGCGCGCGACGGCGCGAGCAGCCGCAAGATCCAGTCCAGCCGCTCCGGCGAGGGCACCGGCGCCTCGAGCAGCCGCTCGGTCTCGATGACGGCGCGCGGATCGGGGTCGCCCTGCTCCAGCCCCGTCGCGATCAGGCTCGCATCGCCCGGATTCCGGGCGAGCAGCCGGGCGACGGGCGGCGCCAGCTGCGATCGCTTCGCTCCGAGCTCCAGGTTCTGGCGCAGCACGCGGGCCAGCATCGTGCGATGGGCCCGGGAGCGCAGCTTCTCGAGCCGCGCCGTGGCACGCCGGTCGATCGGCGCGTCGGGATCGATCACGCGCCGCATGACCGCGCGGTCGGCCTCGCGGCGGCCGCGGTCGGTGTGCGCTTCCCAGTCGAAGTTGCGAAGTGCGAGCCAGGTGTTGGCGGTGTGCATGGTGGATCCCTCCTCTCGGCTGGTGTAACCAGCGTATATTGTACACTGGTTACATGAGCACTGCGCCGGCCGATTCCGATCGAGCCCCTGCCCCGGGGCCACTGGGCCTCGTACAGGCGTTCGTCAATACCCTGGACGCAGAAGAGGGCCGGGATCTTCTCGCCAAGCGCGAGACCTTCTCCGCATGGTTGCAGGAGCAGGGGCTGGCGGCCGCCGGCCCCCCACCCGGCGAGCGTGACATCGCCGCGGCGAGGGAGCTGCGGGAGGCACTGCGGGCGCTGCTCGGCGTGAACGCGGGCGCCGACCCCGATCCGGACGCGGCCGCGCTCGTGAACCGCATGTCGTCACGGGCCCCCGTCCGCCTCGAGCTCGGCCCCGGCGGCGCGGCCACCCTGCAGGGCGGCGGCGTGGCCGGCGCCGTGCTTGCGGCCGCCGGCACCGCCATGCTCAACGGCAGCTGGACGCGGCTCAAGGCCTGTCTCGACCCTGGCTGCGGCTGGGCCTTCTATGACCGCTCGCGCAACCGCTCGGGCCAGTGGTGCGACACGACCTGCGGGAGCCGGCACAAGGTGCGCGCCTACCGCGCCCGGCAGCGGCATACTCCGACTCAGTAGTCGAGGGGAGTAGGCAAAGATGGCGACGAGCGCACGCGAGCCCGTGACCCGGTTCGGGCTCCAGATCAACAGCTTCACCTATCCGGGCGTGCCCGACGGCGAGCTCTTCGAGCGGATCGCCGAGATCGCGGGGACGGCCGAGCGGTCGGGCTTCGACTCGATCTGGGTGATGGATCACCTCTACCAGATCTCGGTCGTGGGTGCCCGCACGGAGCCGATGCTCGAGGCCTACTCGCTCCTGTGCGGGATCGCGGCGCGCACGTCGCGGGCGCAGCTCGGCACCATGGTCACGGGCGTCACCTACCGCAACCCGGCCCTGCTCGCGAAGATGGTGACGACGCTCGACATCGTCTCGTCCGGCCGGGCGATCCTGGGCATCGGGGCGGCCTGGAACGAGGACGAGCACCACGGCTACGGCTTCGAGTTCCCGCCGCTGCGCGAGCGGTTCGAGCGGCTCGAGGACGCCGTCCAGATCTGCCGGGCGATGTTCACCGAGGAGGCCCCGAGCTTCGCCGGCGTCCGCTACCACATCGACGCGGCGCTGAACTTCCCCCGGCCCCTGCGCCCCGGCGGCCCGCCGCTCCTGATCGGCGGCAGCGGCGAGAAGCGCACGATCCCGATGGTGGCCCGCTACGCCGACGCGTGCAACTTCTTCGGCGACGTCGACACGATCCGGCGCAAGGTGCGTATCCTCGAGGAGGCGTGCGAGAAGATCGGCCGCGACCCCGCGGAGATCACGAAGACGCGGCTCGGGCCGGTCAACATCGCCGCCACCCAGGCCGAGGCCGAGCGCAACGCGAAGCGGGTGGCCGAGGTGCGCAAGATCCCGCCGGAGGCGGCGGCCACGTCGTTCATCACCGGCGACCCGGACACGGTGCTCGAGAAGGTCGAGGCGTTCCTGGACGCGGGCCTCGACGGCCTGCTGATCAGCCTGCCGGACGCGTACGACCTCGAGCCGATCGAGCTGGCCGGGCGCACCCTGGCCGACCGGCTCGGCTCAGCGACCGCCGTCTGAACGCAGGCGGATGAGCCCGGCCCGCGTCGGCCGGAAACCGCACGCGTCGACGTAGAACGCCGCGAGGTGCTCCTCGAAGTCGACCTCGATCCACTCGCATCCGGCATCGGCGGCGTGCCGCGCCGCGATCCGAACGAGCTCCGCACCGATGCCCCTGCGGCGGTGATCCGGCCGGACGGTCGTGTCGAGCAGGAAGGCATGGTCACCGCCGTCCCAGGCGACGTTGACGAAGCCGACCAGGGCCGAGCCGGCCTCCCGTGCGACGACCCACCCGAGGCTGTGCGACCGGACCCCGTCCCACCATCCCGCGTCCGACTCCGTCAGCGCGACGACCTCGGCGTCGGATGCGTCCCCGCGCCAGGCGAACCGGATATCCGCGTCAGGCGTGGCGGTGCGGCATGTGGTCGTGCACGAACGTGTCGATGTGCAGCGCGTGCTCGAGCCGCGTGAACCCGTGATGGATGCGCTCGGCGCAGTGGAAGGCGACGAACGGCACCATCAGGGTGAGCAGCACGGGCACGGCGGCCGACCATGCGACGGCCCACGTGAACTCGCGCTGGCCGGCGACGATCGCCATCCAGACCGGCCACGACATGAACGCGATCACCGACAGAAGGCCGATGCGGATCGCAAACCCGGGGTCCTCGTGTTGCTGCTGCATGGTGCTCCTCTCGTCGGTGCTCTTGCGTCAGCTTCCTGCGGCCGTCAGCATGTGGCCGGCGGTGTCGGCGCCGCGCGGGTCGAGCCGCAGCACAGCCTCGGCGGCGGCGTAGAGATCGCGGATCGAGACGATGCCGACGGCGTGGCCGCCCTCCCCGACTGGGAGGTGGCGGACGCCCAGCCGGCGCATCGTGTCGGCGGCCCAGAGGACGTCGGCGTCCGGCGGCGCCATGGTCACCTCGCGCGTCATCACGCCCGCCACCTCGCGGTCGCGCACGTCCTCGCCGGCGGCCACGACGTGCAGGAGATCACGCTCGGTGAAGATCCCCGCCAGCGCCCCGTCCTCGACGATCAGGCAGGCGCCGACGCGCGCTCGGGTAAGCCGCTGTGCGACCTCGAGCACGCTCGCCTCGGGCGGGCTCGTCACCAGGGCCGTCTGCATGATCTCCGAGACATGCATCGTGCCTCCTGCAACTAGCGTTTCCGGAGCGGATTTTAGCACCGCCTCCCGGCGGCTCAGGGGCGCGGTGCTACGCGGCCCAGCGGTCGAACGCGTTCGTGAACGCCGAGATCAGCGCCGCGTGCAGGTCATCCGGTTCCGCTGCGCGCAGCCGCCGGGCCCATCCCCGCCGGTCGCGGGCGCGCTCGGACATGCGCTCGTCCCCGATCCCGTCCGCCGTGGCGATGCCGGCCTGGGCCCTGGCCTCGATCGCGCTGCGCACCCGGCCGGCCTCGGCGGCGTGCCGCTCGAGCCGGCGCAGGTCGACGAGGCAGTCCGGGCAGGGCCGCACCACCGGGTGCTCGACCGCCGGGCCGGCGCAGATCCCGCACACCGGGCAGGCGAACGACGCCAGCCGCACCCGCTCGGCCGGCACCTCACTCCCGTCCTCGAGCACCACCCAGGCCGGGGCATAGCGGCTCGCGAAGACCGTGCTCGCGACCGTGCGGGAGTCGCCGTCGTACGGCCAGACGCGCACGAGATCGCCGGCCCGGAGCCCGGTGCGGCGGCACACGGGCGCCGGCGCGGCCGGCTGGGGCGGCCGGCGCGGCCGCGGCGCGGGCCGTGACGAGCCGTTGGCGGCGTGGGCCGGGGCGATCGGCCACTCCCGGCCAGACCCGATCCACTCGGCGACGACCGCGCGGGCATCGTTCAGGGCGCGCGTGAGCGTGTTGGCCGCCTCGGAGCGCTCCGCGGAGCCGACATGGCGATCGGGATGCGCCTGCGAGACCCGCGACCGGTAGGCCGCCGTCAGCTCGTCGGCGGTGACGGGCGCCGACAGGCCCAGCAGCCAGAGGGCACGTGAGCAGTCACGGTCGCTGGTAGGGCGGCGAGGCATTGTCCCAGGTTACCGCGGGCCTCGAGATGCGCTCAGGATGCCGAATCGCGGGCGCAGGCGGGGCACACGCCCGACACCGTCACGTCGACCCGCTCGGCGACGAACCCCTGCTCCCGGGCGACACCGGCGACGCCGTCCAGGTCGACGTCTGCCTCGAGATCGCTCACGCGCCCGCAGCGCACGCAGCGCAGGTGATGGTGGCCCTCCGTGCGGGAGTCGTATACCTGGGCCGGGCCGGTGCCGGGCACGCGGCGGACGACGCCGAGCTCCTCGAACAGGTCGAGCGTCGCGTAGACCGTGGGCAGCGAGACGTTCGGGAGCTGCGCGCGCGAGCGGCCGAGCAGCTCCTCGGCGGTCAGGTGCTGCGGGCCGGCGCGCAGCAGCCGGTGCAGGATCAGCCGCTGCGGGGTGACCCGCTGGCCGCGTCCGTGGAGCACAGCCGTGAGCTCCGCGTCGAGGACGTTCGCCTCCATACCCGTAAATGGTAGCAAAACGAAGGGAGACCTTATTACAACTTGGTTGCTAGAATGTCTCGATGACCGCGAACCCCATCCAGGCATGGGCATCCAGAGACGAGCGCCAGCGCCTCCTCCAGATCGTGCAGCCGGCGCTGATCGGCCTGATCGACGGCACCGTCTCGACCCTCGCGCCGATCTTCGCGACGGCGTTCCTGGCGGGGCCGCACGCCGCGCTCCTGGTCGGCCTGGCCGCATCGCTGGGCGCGGGCATCAGCATGGGTCTCTCCGAGGCGCTCTCCGACGACGGCAGCATCAGCGGCCGCGGCGACGCCACCGCCCGCGGCATGATCACCGGCGGCGCCACCTTCCTGGGCGGCACCTTCCACTCGCTCCCGTTCATCATCGACCGGCTCAGCGTGGCGCTGCCGGTCGCCATCGCGGTCGTCAGCGTCGAGCTCGTCGTGATCGCGCTGCTGCGCAAGCGGTTCCTCGACGTCACCCTGTCGCGGTCGCTGATCCAGGTGACCTTCGGCGGCGCCGTCGTCGTTCTCGTCGGCGTCGTCGTCGGCCAGGCGTAGAGGCGCCGCTCCGCCACTCTCCCTGCGAGAATCCCGGCATGAGCGCTGAGGGGCGGTCACAGCCGGCGGCGATGGTCATCGCAGCGGCGAGCGTGGCGGCATGCACGGTCGTCGTCGCTCTCCTCACCCCCACGGTGCCGGTCCGCTCCGCCGGCGTCTTCTATCTGGTCGCCGTGCTCGCCATCTCGTCGATCTACGGGCTCTGGCTGGGCCTCGCGACCAGCCTCGTCTCGGCGCTCGCGTTCAACTTCTTCTTCCTGCCGCCGCTGCACACGTTCACGATCAGCTCGTCCGGCGACTGGCTGGCGCTCGCGGCCTTCGCGCTCGCGGCGGTCGTGACCAGCCAGCTGGCCGCGCGCGAGCGGGCCGAGGCCGAGCAGGCGACCCGGCGGGCGGCCGAGGCGGAGCTGGGCGAGCGGCTGGCGACGCTGATCGCGAACGGCTCGCAGCTGCAGACCGCGCTGCCGCCGCTCGGCCGCCAGGCGGCGCGGGCGCTCGGAGCCCGCGACGGCGGCATCCATCTCGGCCCGCCGGCGCCGTCCGCCAAGGCCGGGCGCGCGGTGCCGATCGAGCTCGACGGCCGCCGGCTCGGCGAGCTGCGCCTGATCGACGCGCCCGCAGGCGTCGCCGACTCCGCCGACGCCGCCCGCATCGGGCGCATCCTGGCCGGCCTGATCGCGCTCGGCCAGGAGCGCGAGCAGCGGCTCGCGAACGAGGTCGAGTCCGAGGCCCTGCGGCGCTCGAACGAGCTCACCACCGCGCTCCTGCGCACCGTCTCGCACGATTTCCGCTCGCCGCTCACGGCCATCTCGACGGCGGCCGAGGGGCTGCGCTTCGCCGTCCTCGAGGGCGACGAGCGTGAGCTCGTCGACACGATCGCCGAGCAGAGCGGCCGCCTCAGCCGGCTCGTCACCAACCTGCTCGACCTGTCGCGGCTCGAATCGGGCGCGGCCGTGCCCGCCGCGGAGTGGGTCGACGTCCGCGACCTGGTCGACGCCGCCGTCGCCGACGTGCGCGCCAACGCCGAGGTGCCGGCGGAGGTGGAGCACGAGGCCGACCTGCCGCTCGTCCGCGTCGACGCCGCCCAGCTCCAGCGCGTGCTCGTGAACCTGCTCGAGAACGCCGCCAAGTTCTCGCCGCCGGGGACGCCGGTGCGGATCTCGGCCGCCGCCCGGGGCGGGCGGGTGACGGTGTCGGTGGCCGACGGCGGCCCCGGCGTGCCGGACGCCGAGCGCGCGCACATCTTCCGCCCGTTCTACCGCGGCCCCGGCGGCGGCGAGCCGGGCTCCGGCCTCGGCCTCGCCATCGCCCGGGGGCTCGCGACCGCCAACGGGGCGACGCTCACCCTCGAGCCGGCGGACGGCTCGGGCGCGACGCTGACCGTCTCGATCCCGGCTGCGCCGGCGCCGGAAGGGCGGCCGCGGTGAGCGCGGGCGAGCAGCGCATCCTGGTCGTCGACGACGAGCGGCCGATCCGGCGCGCCCTCGAGGTGACGCTGACGAAGGCGGGCTACAAGGTGCTGACGGCCACCACGGGCGACGAGGCGCTCACCGCCGCGGCGCTCACGCCGCCCGACCTCGTGATCCTCGACCTGATGCTGCCGGACGCCGACGGGGCCGACGTCTGCCGCCAGCTGCGCGACTGGCTGGCCGCGCCGATCCTCTTGATCTCGGCGGTCGGCGAGGAGGCGGACAAGATCCGCGCCCTCGACGCGGGCGCCGACGACTACGTGACGAAGCCGTTCTCGCCCGGCGAGCTGCTCGCCCGCTGCCGCGCGCTCCTGCGCCGCGGGGCCGGCCAGAAGGGCGGCGAGGCCGTGATCGACGTCGGCCAGCTGCGCATCGATCTGCCCCGGCGGATGGTGACCGTCTCGGGCGAGGAGGTGCGCCTCACGCCGACGGAGTTCGACCTCCTGAAGGCGCTCGCCGTCGCCGGCGGCCGCCCGCTCACCCACCAGATGCTGCTGCGCACCGTCTGGGGCCCCGGGTATGCCGACGAGATGCATCTGCTGCGGGTGAACATGGGCCGCCTGCGCGACAAGCTCCAGGCGGAGGGCGTCGAGCGCGGCGCCATCGAGACGCTCACGGGCGTCGGCTACCGGCTCCGCGAAGCGGGGTCAGACCCCGAACGGGTGCCGTGACCGTTTCGTGACCGGATCGGCACGGATCTAGCCGACGCCGGCCGTGAGGGCTTCGTAGAGCGGGAGCAGCACCTCCCAGCGAGGCTCGGAGGGCCGGGGCTCGCGGCCGGCGACGTGGTCGCCGAGCTGCTCCACGTGGATCTGGATCCCCGTCCCGTAGGCCGCCAGCAGGTGCACCGGCAGGCCGCGCTCCTCCCAGACGACGATCGTCCCGTCGCCGTCGGCGGTCAGACGGCCGTCGATGACGGTCTGTCCCGGCTGGCCGGGTCTGGCGTCGGGATCCCGCATCGTGACCGCCAGCCGGTGCGGCGGCTCGCACACGTCGACATGTCCTGCGCGCTCGCCTGCGTCCGTGAGGTTCGCGCGAAACTCACCGCCGGGGCGAAGGTCGCCCGCCACCTCGCCGAACCACGCGGCCAGCCGGCCGGGATCGGTCAGCGCCGACCAGACCTCGAAAATGGCGGCGTCGAAGCGGTCTGCCATGCGCACGACGCCCTCGCCGTCCGCCGAGCGGAGCGTGCCCAGGATGCGGTCGTCCGCACCCGCGTTGCCGGTCATCCGATGCTCCTTCCCTCGTGGATCCGTCAATGTTCAGACGGCGCGGGGCGTGAAACCTCATCGGCGCCCGGGCGCAGCAGCACCGCCGCGAGCGTCTCGCCCAGCCACGCCGAGTACCGCTCGGGCGGCCACGCCCGCCGGCCGCGCAGGAGCGAGTGGAGCTCCGGGCTCGCGAGCGCCCACACCGTCTCGGCGGCGGCATCGGCGTCGACCCGAAGCGGCCCGCGCCGCTCGAGCGCTGCGACGAACGTGCGCATGCCCGCGAGCCGGTCGCGGTCGACGTTCGCGCGCAGCTCCGCCAGCTCGCGGTCCGGCGCGGCGGCCAGCGCCTCCAGCACCGGCCCCACCCGCTCCAGGCGGGCGGAGACGTCGGCGGCGAAGAGACGCATCTGGTCGGCCTGGCCGGGCGCGGCGGCGACGGCGCGGGCGCCCGCCTGCGCCGCGGCCGGGGACGCGGAGGCGTCGCCGCGCACGGAGATCCGCACGAGCTCGCCGACGAGCGTGCGCTTGTTGCGGAACGCCGCATAGACGGTCTCGGCAGCCACACCGGCCTCGGCGGCGACGGCCGCGATCGTCGTGCCGGCATAGCCGCGCTCGGCCAGCAGCTTCCCCGCCGCCTCGAGCATGCGCCGGCGCGTCTCCTGCGCCTGCTCGCGGCGCCGGTCGGACCGGTACGCGCGCTTCGGGCTGTCATCGTCGTTCTTCATTTGATACAGTAAACCTGTATTCAATATTGTGAAGGTTTGAAAGGAGTATCGCATGCAGGAGCCCGAGCACATCTTTCGACGGCTGATCGAGGAGGGCTTCAACGGCGGCGACCTGCGCGTCGCCGACTCCGTCACGTCGCCCGATCTCGCCGAGCACCAGGACTTCGGCCCCGATCACGCGCCGGGCGCCGAGGGCGTCCGCGCGGTCATCTCGTCGCTGCGGCGAGCCTTCTCGGACTTCCACCTCCAGATCGAGGACACGGCGGTGTCGGGCGACACCGTGTGGGCGCGGCTGACCGCGACGGGGACGCACGACGGCCCGTTCATGGGCCACCCGCCCACGGGGCTGCAGATGCGCGCGACCGTCTTCGACGTGGTGCGCGTGGTCGACGGGCGCATGGTCGAGCACTGGGGCGTGCCCGACCGCCTGAGCGTCCTCCACCAGCTGGGGATCGTGCCGCGGCCCGTCCCCCGGGCCGCGTAGGCCTACGCCACGCGGGAGGGCGCGCCCTTCTGGCGGTACATGGCCCGGTCGGCGGTGCGCAGCAGGTGCTCCGCGCCCCGACCGGGCCCGATCATCGCGGCGAAGCCGACGGAGACGCCCACCCGGGCGCGGCCGCCGTCGACGACGACGGGCTGGCGCACCGCCGCCTCGATCCGCTTCGCGACGTGGGCGCAGGTGCCGTTCAGATGCCGGGCGGACTCGCCCCGCTCGCCGGTCAGCACGATCACGAACTCGTCTCCCGCCGGACGGCAGACCAGATCGTGGGCGCGGCAGATGCCCCGCAGCCGGCCGGCGACCGCCCGCAGCACCTCGTCGCCGGCGGCATGGCCGAGGCGGTCGTTCACGTGCTTGAAGCCGTCCAGGTCGCACAGGATCACGGCCACCGGGCGGGTGGAGTCGGCGACGCCCTGCGCCAGCCGCTCGTCCATCAGGGTGCGGTTGGCGAGGCCGGTCAGCGGGTCGTGGGTCGCGCGGTGGGCGAGAGCGCGCTGGGCCGCGACCTTCTCGGTGATGTCCTCGCCGAGCGACGTCGTCCCGATCGGGCGGCCGGAGGTGCTCGTGACGAGCGTGTGCGACCAGCGCATCGTCCGCTGCTCGCCGCTGCGGGTGAGGACCTGGCCCTCGTGGTGGCGCTCGATCCGACCGGTCGCGATGCCCTCGCCGTGGAGGGCGCGGGCCTCGCCGTTGTCGCGGGGGACGCAGATCTCGAACCAGTCGCGGCCGAGCAGCTCCTCCGCCGACCAGCCCACGAGGCGGCACAGCTCGGGATTGCAGTAGGTGATCGTGCCGTTCGCGTCCATGTTGAGCGCCGCCAGGTCGACGTTCTCGAGCACGTCGCGGAAGAGCCGGGCCGATTCGGCCAGCTCCTGCTCGGCCCGCACGCGCGCGGTCGTGTCGCGCATGTGGGCGACGTAACGGACGATCCGGCCCTCGTCGTCGCGCCGCGCGGTCAGGTACTCGGAGACGTGGACGACGTTGCCGTCGGCGTCCAGATAGCGCTTCTCGGCCTGCACGGAGCGGGCGCCGCCCTGGAGCGTCGCCAGCATCTCCATGCCGATGGCCAGGTCGTCCCCGTGGGTCAGCTCGTTGAAGTGGCGCCCCACCAGCTCGGCCCGCGGCCGGCCGACGATCTCGCACCACGCCGGGTTCGCCTCCTGCCAGCGTCCCTCCCGGTCCAGGATCACGATCCCGAGCGGCGACTCGTGGAAGGCCGCGGCGAGGTCGAAACCGAGCAGCTCCAGGCGGGCGCCGCCCGCTTCAGGCGCGGCAGGAGGAGCGATCTGGTCGTGGTTCGCCGGCATGGTCCGCCTACATCGGCGTTCAGGCGGTGTTTCGCCCTCCCCCCGATGGCGTATTTCCACGCCAGGGAACGGTCCTGATAGGCTTCCGTTCGATTTAGGACGTTCGACGGTTGCGCGCTTCGCCTTCCTGACTCGTTCGTGAGAGTGGAAGGGAGGTGTTTCATGGCAACCGGAACTGTGAAGTGGTTCAACGACCAGAAGGGCTACGGGTTCATCCAGCCCGACGAGGGCGGTAAGGACCTGTTCGTCCATCACAGCGCGATTGTCGGCACGGGCTACAAGAGCCTGACCGAGGGCGCGAAGGTCACATACGAGGCCCGCCAGGGCGACAAGGGCCCCGAGGCGACTGACGTCACCGCGGCTGGCTGAGAGGAGCCATATGAGCGTCAAGGAAGAGAAGGTCGAAGTCGAGGGCGAGGTCACCGAGTCGCTCCGCAACGGCCTCTTCCGGATCGCGCTCGACAACGGCCACGAGACCACCGGGTACATCGCCGGCAGGATGCGGCGCTATCGCATTCGCATCCTGCCCGGCGACCGGGTCAAGGTGGAGCTGTCGGCGTACGATCTGAACCGCGGCCGAATCGTCTACCGCTACCGCTGAGGTTCCGAGCAGGTGGACGAGAAACGGGCGGGTGAGCTGCTCGCCGCCGAGCGAGCGCGGATCGAATCTGCGCTGCGCCGCTCGGCGCTCGAGCCCAGCGACGAGCTGTCGACGACCGAGATCGCCGACGACGCGTCGGACACCTATCAGAGCGAGTTCGACCAGGGCCGGATCGACGATCTGC
This sequence comes from Gaiellales bacterium, assembly GCA_036273515.1. Taxonomy (GTDB): domain Bacteria; phylum Actinomycetota; class Thermoleophilia; order Gaiellales; family JAICJC01; genus JAICJC01. The sequence goes on along the minus strand of DASUHM010000055.1, from coordinate 41,174 downwards.
GCGCACAGCTGGCCGCCGTCGAGCGGGCCGAGGAGCGCCTGCGAAACGGCAAGTACGGGCTCTCGGTCGAGAGCGGAACGCCGATTCCCGACGAGCGGCTGGAGGCACTGCCGGCCGCCGAGCGGACGGTCGAGGAGGAGGCCCGGCGCCGCTAGGCGCCGCGGCCCGAGAGGAGCGAGGGATGGACGACAGCCAGGTTCTGGGCCGCATCGACGAGCTCGTCGCCGAGGAGCAGGCGCTGTACGAGCGCGAGGGTCACGGCCAGCTCGAGGACGGCGACCGCGCCCGGCTCGACGAGATCCGCGTCTCGCTCGACCGCTGCTGGGATCTGCTGCGGCAGCGGCGGGCCAAGCGCGAGTTCGGCCTCGACCCCGACGACGCCCAGGCGCGCAGCGCCGACACCGTCGAGCACTACCGCCAGTAGCGCCTAGGGCAGCCGCGCCGAGCGGTCGCCCGCGGCCTCGCGCGCGAACGCGAGCGGGCTCGTGGCCGTCAGGTCGATGGCCGGCTCGGTCGTCGAGTAGGACTGCACGTTGTCCTTGAAGACGGCCGCCGACTCGAACGGGCGGAAGCGGTCGCTGCCGTCGCCCGGGCACAGCCGCATCGGCGGGACGACGCCCGCCGTCGCGCTCGAGTTCGGCCCCTCGACGACGGCACCCGCCAGGATCGGCGCCGACCCGTCGAGCGACCCGACCAGGTTCGCGACCTGGTGCTGCATGCAGTGCGGGTAGGTGGTGCCGTCGCCGACGGCCAGGGCCACGCCCCAGGCGTTCGCGCCGAGCACGTTTCCGAGCCATCGCGACGCCTCGGCCGTATAGCGGCGGCCGTGCGTCAACTGGTCGTACTCCCCCGCCTCGACGGCCAGGCCGAAGCCGTGAGACGCCGTGTCGTACTGCGCCCACGGGAACCCGAACCCGAAGGGGTCGGTCGCGCCCTGCGCCTCGGCCCGGCCGAGCTGGCGGCGCAGGTCGGCGAGCAGCGCTTTGGGGGTGACCGCGAGCCCGCGCGGGTCGCCGGCGGCCCGGATCGCCCGGACGAGGTCGTAGTGGGCGAGCCCGCTGACGTCGTACAGGTTGAGCGTGTCGGCGGCGTCGTTCGGCCCGTGGATGTACGCGTGCGCCCAGCGCGCGGCCAGGCGCAGGTAGAAGCGCGAGCGCCGGTGCGGGAGGCCCCGCGGCAGGCCGCGCTCGGAGGTGGCGATCGCGAGCTCGGTCGCGCCCAGCTCGAGGTCGTCACGCCACTCGGTCTCGGGGTAGAAGTCGAACGGGATCACCGTCAGCAGACGGCCGGGCGTCGTGTCGGCGAGGGCAAAGATGTGCTCCCCGGCGCGCAGGCAGCGGGCGGCCAGGCCCGGCCGCGTGTGCCGGTAGACCTGGAAGCAGAGCCCGAACGCGGCCGCATCCCGGCCGGCCAGGTTGGGGCTCACGAGCGCGCCCGGCGGCCCGGCCCGGAAGACGGGCCGGCGGCGGATGTAGCGGGCGTCGCGGCTCGTGCCGCCGTAGGTGTCGTCGGCCTGCGGCAGCCGCCAGATGTCGTGGTCGCCGAGCGTCTGGTCGTTGCCCTCGCCGATCCCGACCTGGTAGTAGAGCGTCCGCGTGCGGTCGTCCCACATGCGCAGGAGCCAGCGCACGCCGAACGCCGCCTCGGCCGGGTAGCGATGGCCGTGCACGCGGCCGCGCAGCTGGTGCGGGAAGTCGCGGACGGCGGAGAGCAGCACGGCGTCGGTGTAGGACGTCGTCTCGACGAACTTGAGGTAGTCGCCCGCGTCCCACCAGCCGCCGGCGGCGTCGATGCGCGCCCCGAGCGGGTGCAGGTCGCCGGCGAAGTTGCCGTCGCCGTCCACCTTCGGCGTCAGGTACGTCATCGCGTGCTCGTCGTTCAGGTGCCCGGGCGCGCTGCGAAGCGGCGTGCGGATGAAGTCGGGGCCGTCGCGCTCGTCCTGGTAGAAGGCGAGCGAGCGCCGGATCGGCCAGCGGGCAAGCGCCGCCGCCGACGCGATCCGAAACGGCGGGGAGACGCCGGGGCTGCCGGCGACGAGGATCCGGTACGTGTCGCGGGCGCGGAGCCGCGAGAAGTCGATCGGGTAGACCTGCGGGAAGGCCGCGCTCCAGCGCCCGAGCGAGGGGCCGGCGTGACCGGCCAGGACGACACGGCCGGCGCCGTTCACGATCCGGAAGGCGGCGCCCGGCTCGGCCGCGCCCGCCAGCAGGTAGGCCCGCTTGGATGCGCCCGCCGGGTATCCGGCCTGGTTCACGCGCACGTAGGCGGCCGGGCCAGAGGTGGCGGCGCCGGTGGCCGCGGGCAGGCACGACGCGGCGGCGGCGACCGCCAGGACGAGCGCCACGTGCCGGGCTCGCACCATCGCCCGAGTTTACGCGTTCATAGCCTCGCCGACGAGCAGGAAGCCGACCAGCTCGGCCATGTCCTCGTCCCCGGCGACCAGCGCGGCCGCTCCGGCGCCCTCGGCCTCGACGAGGTCGGCTGCGCGGCGCAGCTCGGCCAGCCGGACGGCGAAGCCGGCGGCGTCGGCGGTCTCGTCGTTGTGGCCCTCCACCGCGACGGCGACCGGGAACGGCTCGAGCCGGTCGAGCAGCGCCCGCACGCCCGCGACGGTCAGCAGCGGCTCGGGCGCGTAGAGGCGCTGGTAGAGGCAGTCGCCGAGGAAGAGCACGTCGTCGCCCGGCACGTGGATCGCGCAGGAGTCGGCGGCGTGGTCGCCGCCGACGTGGACGATGTCGGCCCGGACCCCGCCCAGGTCGACCGGGTGGCGGCCGGTGAACGTCTCGCGCGGCAGGACGATCTCGAGGTCCGATCGGTCGGGCAGCTCCACGCGCAGGAACTCGGCGCAGAAGGCGATCTCGCGGCCGTCGCGCACCCGCTCGTCGAGCGCGTCGTCCGACCAGTCGTAGGCCGCCTGGACGGCCAGCTCGGCCGCCGTGTCGGCGTGGGCGATCACCGGCGCGTCGATCGCCGCCGATCCGAAGCTGTGGTCCCAGTGCCAGTGGGTGAGGGCGATGCCCACCACCGGCGGCCGGCCGCGGGCGGCGAGCTCGGCCGCGAACGCGCCCAGGTGGGCGACGGACGCGCCGCCGTCGACGACGAGCGTTCCGCGTGCGCCGCGGATCGCGCCGAGCGCAGGCCGGTCGCTGCGGTCGTCCGGCGTGTACCGGTCGACGTGAGCGGAGATCTCCTCGAAGACGCAGTCGGGCAAGGCATGAGAGTATCCGCGCCGGCAACGAGACGAAAGGGGAGGCCGGTGTCAGACCTGCTCGAGGGGACGTCCGCCGTCGACGTGCACTGCCACGGCTGGCGCAGCGACGAGGTCGCCGCCGCGCCGCAGCGCGGGTTCCTCGACCGGATCACGATGCTCGGCATGTGCCTCGTGAGCTCCGGGCTCGAGGACGAGGGCCTGCGCCAGATCCTCGAGCTCACGACCGACACCTCCCCCATCGCCGTCGCGATGGCCGATCGCCTGGCGGCGGTGCTCGGCTGCGAGCCGACGCGTGACGGCCTCGCCGGCGCCCGCACGGAGGCGCTCGCCGACCACCGCGCCTACCTGCGCCGCCTGTGGGCCGACGCCGGCGTTGGCGACCTGATCATGGACGACGGCTATCCGCTGCCGCGCATCGACGGCCGCGCGCTCGGCGACGAGGTCGGCCTGAATGTCCACCGCGTCTGCCGGATCGAGCCGATCATCACCGACGTGCGCGACGCGGCCGGCTCCTACTCCGAGCTGGCCGACGCGTTCACCGCCGGGCTCGAGGAGGCGGTGGCGGACGGCGCGATCGCCTTCAAGTCGGTGATCGCCTACCGCACGGGCCTCGACGTGGCGGAATGGGACCGGGGCGACTGCGAGGCCGCATTCACGCGCTGGCGGGCGGACGGCTGGCAGGAGACGCGCGAGCACGCCAAGCCGGTGCGCGACGCGCTCCTCTGGCGCGCGCTCGCGGTCGCCCGCGCCGCCGGGATCCCCGTCCACATCCATTGTGGCGGCGGCGACCCGGCGATCGTGCTCGCGCATGCGCGTCCGTCCGACCTCTTCCCCATGCTCGCCACCCACATGAACCAGCCGATCGTCCTCATCCACTCCGGCTGGCCGTGGGTCGAGGAGGGCGCGTTCGTGGCCTCGATCCTCCCCCACGTCTACCTGGACACGTCGCTCTCGACGCCGTGGGCCAGCCTCGCGATCGACAGCCGGCTCGAGATCCTGCTCGGCATCGCGCCGCCCGCCAAGGTCATGTACGGCTCGGACGAGGCCAGCGAGCCGGAGGTGATCTGGCTCTCGGCCCACCTCGCCCGCGAGGCGCTCGCCCGCGTGCTCGAGACCGGGATCGAGCGACGGCACCTGAACCGCGCCGCGGCCGCCCGGATCGGCGCCGATGTGATGGGCGGGAACGCCCGCCGGCTGCACGGGTTCGAGGCGGCCGGGTGAGCGCGCCGGCGGCCGACGACGTCGTCCGCCCGTCACGCGACCGCTTCGAGGCGGCCGGCGTGCGCGCGCTGGCGATGACCATGGTCGACAACGGCGGCATCACCCGGGTGAAGGCCGTGCCGATCGCCCGCCTCGAGCGCGTTGCGGCCAACGGCGTCGGCATGGCCTACGTCTGGGGCGCCGCCGGCACGGACGACCTCTTCGCCGACGTCCCGCCGTTCGACAACCCGAGCGGCGACATGCGGCTCGTGCCCGACCTCGGCGCCGCCCGCATCCTCACCGCCGCGCCGGGCTGGGCGTGGGCGCCGGTCGACCAGATGACCCAGGAGCTCGAGCCGATGCCGGCGTGCCAGCGCACGATCCTGCGCCGGACGGTGGAGGCTGCCAGGGCGACCGGGCTCGAGTTCCGCTCGACGTTCGAGGTGGAGGCGACGCTGCTGCACGACGACGGCCGCCCCGCCCACATCGGCCCCGGCTACTCGACGACGGCGCTCGCGCTGCTCGACGGGTTCCTGTTCGACCTCGTCGACGCGCTGGAGTCGTCCGGTGTCGAGGTCGAGCAGTTCCACCCGGAGTACGCGCCCGGCCAGTTCGAGGTGTCGGTCGCCGCCCGCGATCCGCTCGCCGCGGCCGACACGATGGTCTTCGTCCGCACCCAGATGCGCTTCGCCGCCCGCCGCCACGGCCTGCAGGTGAGCTTCGCGCCCACCGCGATCGCCGGTGAGGTCGGCAACGGCTGCCACGCCCACCTGAGCGCCTGGCGCGACGGCACCAACCTGATGCAGGGCGGCGCCGGCCCCGCGGGCACGACGGCGGAGGGCGGTGCGACGGTGGCCGGCGTGCTCGAGGCGCTGCCCGGCCTGCTGGCCGTCCTCGCCCCCAGCCCCGCCGCCTACCTGCGCCTGCAGCCGCACCACTGGGCCGGGGCCTACGCCTGCTGGGGCGTCGAGAACCGCGAGGCGGCCCTGCGCTTCATCCCGGGGACGGTGACGAGCCGCGAGCGGTCGGCCAACTTCGAGGTCAAGGTGGGCGACGGCGGCGCCAACCCCTACCTCGTGATGGCGCTCCTCGTCGCCGCGGCCGCCGACGGCGTCGAGCGGGGCCTGGCCCCGCCGGAGCCGGTCCAGGACGACCCGTCCGCGCTCGCACCGGAGGAGCTCGAGCGGCGCGGGATCACGCGGCTGCCGACGACGCTCGCCGAGGCGACCGACCTGTTCGAGCGGAGCGACCTCGCCCGCCGCGTGCTCGGCGACGTGCTCCACCGCGCGTTCGCCGCCGTGCGCCGGCGCGAGTGGGAGACGCACGGCGGGCTCGGCGAGCAGGAGCTCTCCGACGCCTACCGCTGGCGCTACTGACGAAACCCCACCAAGGAGGATCACATGAACGAACGCGGTGCCAAGGTCGTCGTCAACCTCGCCACGGGTCTCGAGGACCCCGAGCGGGTGACGGTCGCATTCCTGATCGCCGGCGCGGCGGCGTCCGCCGGGAAGCAGGTGACGATGTTCCTGACCAAGGACGCTGTGCGGCTCGCGCTCCCCGGCATGGCCGAGGGCGTCGCCTGCGACGGCTGCCCGCCGCTCGAGCGGCTCGCGGCGCAGTACGCCGAGGCCGGCGGCCGCCTGCTGGTGTGCCCCATCTGCTTCAGCGCCCGCAAGCTCTCGACGGACGATCTCCTCGACCACGCCGAGATCGGCGGCGCCACCCCGCTGTGGGAGTGGATCGGCGACGAGGCCACCGTCTTCAGCTACTGAAAACTCTCAAAAACCGCTGCCCGCCCGAGGCGGTATCTCCACTGGCAGACCAAAAAGAACCAACACTGTGGAGAGGGTTGATGGACTTTGCGCAAGGACAGGAGCACCACTACCCGGCGCAGCTTCCTGGGCGCGGCGACGGTCGGCACGGGGGCCGCGATCGGGGGCGTGATCGCCGTTCCGGTGGCGGGCTACGCGCTCGCATCGGCGGGCAAGGAGGAGACGTTCCGGCCGGCCGCCCTCGGGCCCGTCGAGCGGTTCACCGGCGAGAAGGGATTCACCCCGACGGCGGCGCCCTACGTCGAGGATCCGGCCCAGCCGCTCGTCTCGAGCGGGCTCGCATACGTCCACCACACGGGCCATGCCAACCGCGACTGGCTCGCGCCGGACGCGCAGTTCGTCGTCTTCTCGAACCGCTGCACGCACGTCGGCTGCCCGGCGCAGTCCACGGCGATCGGGTTCTCGTGCCCGTGCCACGGCAGCCAGTTCGACCAGCAGGGCGCGCGCGTGGCGGGCCCCGCCGTCAGGCCGCTCGACCGCTTCCAGTGGGAGATCCGGCCCGACGGGAACCTCTGGATCACCCAGCGCTGGAGCGTCCTCATCGAGGGCCAGAAGGTCAAGTACTTCCCGGTGAAGTCGCCCGGCCAGCCGCTGAACGGCCAGGTGCCGCTGCTGAGCGCGGACCTGCTGTACCCGGCGGTGACGTACCGTCACGGGGCAGTGCCGAAGGCGAGCTAGCCCCCTCGAACAGGTAGCGGCCGGCGATCCAGGCCGCCGCCACGAGGAGCACGTTCCCGGCCCCGAACATGATCGCGCCGGCGGCCTGCTGGTCGCCGAGCCCTCCGGGGCCGGCGTAGTGGGGATAGACGACGCGCGGGTCGAGCATCAGCCACAGGCCGATCGCATCGGTCGTCGGCATCGCGGCGGCGACGTAGAGCGCGAGCGCCAGCGGGTGCAGCCGCCCGCCGGCGGCCTCGGCGAAGAACGCGAGACCGGCCGCGAGCAGCAGCCAGTGCATGAGCCCGTAGGCGACCGGCTCGCGCAGCGCGAAGCCGAACACCGCCGGGATGTGGACGACCCACTGGATGCCGACGAAGGCGAGCCACGCGACCGCCGGCGACGGGGCGAGCGACACTCGCCGGCGGAGGGCCGTGCCGGCGAGCACGAGCGGCCGGCCGGCGACGATCGCCGGAGGCACGACCAGGAGGAGCGCCATCTGCCCGGTCATGTGCCAGGCAAGCGAGCGGCGGGAGGCATCGTCGGCGGCGCTCGAGGTGGCGACGGCGAGGACGACGACCGCGCCGACGAAGGCCGCCGTGCGCACCGCCGCCCATGAGCCTCCCTGGCGGCGGACGCGGCGCACGAGCGCCAGGTAGACGGCCGCCGGCACGACGGCGTTCAGGCTGTCGAGAAGAAGGCCGGCGTCAGCCACGGCCGGTCGCCTGCTCGGCCTCGAGCTCGGCCGCCTGCCGGCGCTCCTCCACGCGCTCGTTGCGCAGGAGCTCCACGCAGATGCGCCGGGCCAGCCAGTAGGCGACCACGGGCGCCACGAACACGAGCACGCGGTACACCTCGATCTGGGTCTGGTAGCTCCACCCCAGGAGCACGTAGGCGCGATCGGCCGACCCCGCCATGAAGGTGATGAAGACCCAGGTCAGGATCGCCGTCGCGATGCCGGTGCGGCGGGGGGCGTCCCGCGGCCGGTCGATCAGGTTGTGGGGGTGGCGGTCGCGAGTGAGGCGACGCTCGAGCGCCGGCCACACGAACAGCGCGCCGAAGACGATCGACGGGAAGAGCAGGCCGCCCCAGAACGGATTCGGGATCACCGTGCGGCCGGCGATCGTGACGTCGAAGCCGGGCATGAGGCGGAGCGCGCCGATCAGCCAGCCCAGATACCAGTCCGGCTGGGCGCCGTTCGTGCTGTCGGCGACGTGATACGGCCCCCAGATCCAGATCGGGTTGATCTGGACGAGGCCGCCGAGCAGGAACAGGGCGGCGAACACCGCGAACATCAGCCCCAGCGAACGCGGCGCCTGTCCGGGGAAGGACGGCACGCCGATCAGCCGCTTCTCGGTGCGGCGGCCGCCGCGGAACTGGGTGTGGTGCAGCGACGAGACGAGAAACAGGTGCAGCGCGATCAGGGTGGCGATCAGGAGCGGCAGCAGGAACACGTGGGCGACGTACATGCGCGACCAGAACGCGGCCGAGCCGGGGAACGGCCCGCCCCAGACGAGCGCGGCGAAGTTCGCGCCGAAAAACGGGGTCGAGAGCGCGACGCCGTAGGCGATCGCAAGCCCCATCCCGGACAGCAGGTCGTCGACGAGCGAGTACCCCAGGAAGCCCTCGAGCAGCGCGAGGCCCAGGATCGAGAGGCCGATGTAGTAGGTGAGCTCGCGCGGCTTGCGAAACGCGCCGGTGAAGACGATCCGCATCAGGTGGAGCGCGATCGCCGCGACGAAGACGTCGGCCGCCCAGTGGTGCGTCTGGCGCATGAGCAGTCCCGCCTTGACGTCGAGCGACAGGTGGACGGTCGAACGGTAGGCCTGGGACATGTGGGCGCCGTCGAGCGGCGCATAGCTGCCGTGGTAGACGGTCTGCGCCGTCGACGGATCGAAGAAGAGCGCCAGGAACGTCCCCGTCGCGACGAGGACGATGAAGCAGTAGAGCGCGATCTCGCCGAGCAGGAACGACCAGTGGTCGGGAAAGATGTAGCGCAGCGCCTTGAGGCCGAACGGCGCGGTGTGGGAGCGCTCCTCGAGCGTCGTCGTCGTCCGCTCGATCACGACCAGGCCTTGCGGTTGCGCACGCCCCACCACGACGGCCCGACCGGCCCCGAGTAGTCGCCGGCGGCGCGCAGGTGGCCGCGGCGGTCGACCATCAGCGGGAGCTGCGGCAGCGGCCGGCCGGCCGGGCCGTACACGACCGTGCCGCCGGTCTGGGGGTCGAACGTCGAGTAGTGGCACGGGCAGACCAGCCCGGGCGGCTCGTCCACCGGCGGGAAGAGCGGCGTCCGGTAGAGCGAGATGGCGCAGCCGGCGTGCGTGCAGATCTTGGAGTAGGCGACGATCCCGTCGACGGCCCAGCCGCTGCGCCCCTTGGGCAGGTGCAGCTGGTCGGGCTCGAGCCGCAGGAGCACGACCGGGGCGCTGATCTCCTCCGGGTCGCCGTGCTCGGGGAACGCCGTGAAGAGCTCCTGCGTGTGGATGGCGGCCGCCGGGATGGGCCGGCCGTGCTGGTCGACGAGCCGGCGCCCCCGCCGCCACGGCGTGCGGGTGAAGCGGTTGAGGTCGTAGATCGGCCCGAGGGACGCGGCCGGCACGATGGCGGCCAGCCCGATCGCCGTGGTCGCGATCCCGGCAGTGGCGGCAAGCAGCCGGCGCCGGCGCAGCCTGCTCCCGCTCTCCGACACGACCTGCGCCACCTGCGCGGCCACCTCGGGCTGGGGCGAGCCGTACTCGTCCTCGAGCTCCTCGGTCACGACGAGGTGGTGGGCGGTGACGATGAGCGCGGCGGCCAGAAGGGCGAACGCACATCCGAGCGCGATCCCCATCCACTGGGTCTGATACGGGAGGCGGTCGAGGGCGTAGACGACGATGAACCCGACCGCGCTCAGCGCGGCAAGGATCAGCAGCGCGACGACCACGAGCTCGGCGCGCGGGCTGGGCGGGCCGTCCGGGACGATCCGCGGCGGCCGCTCACTGCCGTCGTCCTCGGTCTCGGTCGCCGCCCGCCACACGAACGCCACCAGGAACCAGCGCCACAGCCTTCTCACGCGATCCTCCTCCCCACCGTCAGCGTGACCCCCACGAGCACCACACCGGCCACGAACCATGCGACGAGCCCCTCCGGCACCGGGCCGATGTGGGCCAGCGGCCAGCCGCCCCGGTCGTCCGGCGAGCGCGCGTACTGGATGTATGCGATGACCGAGTTCAGGTCACGGTCGGGCAGGAGCGACGTCGAGAACTTCGGCATGACGTTCGGCCCGATCCGCACGGCCTCTGCGATCTGGCGCGCGGAGTCCTCCTCGAGCGGGGGCGCGACCGAGTCCGGCAGGTAGCCGCCGGCCGTCGCCACCTGATGGCAGCCGGCACAGTTCTGGGTGAAGATCCGCAGGCCCTGGCTGACGCTCCCGCTGGCGGGATCGGGCTGCGGGATCGGCGGCCCCGGCGAGAACGACGCGACGTAGGCGACGAGCGCCTTCAGGTCGCGGTCGGAGAAGAGCACGCGCGACCGCCGCGGCTGGTCGTAGGAGTTCTGGAGCGGCATGTAGCCGGTGCTCAGGTAGAAGTCGGCCGCGCGCGCGCCCACGCCGTGCAGCGACGGGCCGATGCCCGCCACGTTGTTCACGCCGCTCACGGGCCCCGGATGGGTCTTGCCCTCGCCGTTCGGGCCGTGGCACTGCGAGCAGTTCGCGGCGTAGAGGGCGGCTCCGCGCTGGAGGAGGGGGACACGCTGCCCGCTCGTTCCGCTCGTGCCGCCCGCCGCCAGGCTGTTCGCCGCCAGGAGCAGGGCGACGACGGTCACCGCCGCGAGCAGCGCCCGGCGGCTCATTCGCGGCACCCGGTGATCGTCAGCTCGCCGGCGGCGGTGAACGCGATCAGCGTCAGGAAGATGAGGCCCACCACGATCCCGATGGTCGAGAGGAACCGCACCCGGCCGACCGGGTCGTCGATCTCCCCCCGGCCCGTCGCAACGTGCAGCCAGATCGCGCCTCCCAAGGCGCTCCCGGCGAACAGTCCGGCCACGAGGGCCACCGTCCCCTGCCAGGGATGCAGCCCGATCCCGCCGCTGACGCCGCCCTCGCCGCAGACGGCGATCGCGAACCCGTAGCCGATCACGAGCTGCACCGTCCAGGCCAGCGGGGGCGCGACGATCGCGTAGGCCTGGAGCAGCGTGGTCATGCGAGGGGCGCGGGCCAGGCTCACCATGTCGGGGACGTGATGGTCGCGGTCACGAAGAGCCCGACGACGGCCACGAAGTACCAGTAGAAGGCAACCGCCGACACGGCCGTTCGCCGGTACGGCGTCAGCCGCCGCGAGAGCCGCGCGAGCAGCCACAGGTCGAGCAGGATGCCGACCCCCACATGGACGTGGTGCACCGCGAGCAGCGTGAAGTAGATCGAGGCATACGCGTCCCGGCTGGGCGAGAGCCGGGACAGGTCGTCGGCGTAGAGATGGATCTGGAAGCCGAGATAGACGGCCTGGATCACGAGCGCGCAGGCGATCCCCGCCAGGGCCGCGCGGCGGCGGCCGCGGTCGGCGGCGTGTGCGGCATACGCCATCGGGAACGCCGACGCGACCAGGACGAGGGCGAGCACGGTCGGAGCGGTGACGCTCGGCGCGGCCACCCCGTGGGGAGGCCAGACGGCGGTCTGGAAGCGCAGGTAGACGTAACTCGCCATCAGCGTGCCGAAGAGCGAGGCCTCGGTGGCGACCAGGATCACCATCCCGTACCAGCCGTTGGGGCGCGCCTGGCGCCGTGTCGCGGCCGCCGTCATGCCGCCTCCGGCTCACCCGAGTGCCAGGCGACCAGCACCACGGCCGCGAGGGCGACCATCGCGATCGCGAAGATCAGGTGGTTCGCGATGACGAACGCCGTCCCGAGCGTCGCGACGAAGGCGAGGGTCACCGGCCAGGGCGACTCCTCGGGCATCGCGAGGATCTCGTCCATGTGCCCGTCGACGGGTGTCGTGCCAGGCGTGAGGTGGCCGCCCTCGAGGACGAAGTCCCCCCGCTCCAGCCGCTCCGGGTCCGTCTTCCGGTCATCCGTGTCCCAGGTTGCGTACGGGCTCGAGACCTTGGGGATGACCGCGAAGTTGTAGGGCGGCGGCGGCGAGCTCGTCGCCCACTCGAGCGTGGCCCCGCCGAACGGGTTCGGCCCCGCCAGCGGCCCGCGGATCCGGCTCACGACCAGGTTGACGGCCATGAGCACGAGCCCGCCGGTCAGGAAGAAGGCGCCCAGGGTCGAGACGAAGTTCTCGGGCCCCCAGCCCAGGTAGCCGGGATAGGTCCATACGCGCCTCGGCATCCCCAGCATGCCGGAGATGTGCATCGGAAAGAAGGTGACGTTCGTCCCGATGAAGACGAGCCAGAACGTCGTCTGGCCGAGCCGCTCGTTGTACATCCGCCCGGTGACCTTCGGGAACCAGTAGTAGAGGCCGCCGAGCAGCGGGAACACGGCAGCACCCCAGATCACGTAGTGGAAGTGGGCGACGACGAAGTAGGTGTCGGTGACCTGCTGGTCGAACGGGATCGCGGCCAGCATGATCCCGGAGAGGCCGCCGAAGACGAAGAAGAGGATGAACCCGACGATGAAGAGCAGCGGCGTGCGAAACTCGGGTTTCCCGGTCACCATCGTCATGCACCAGGCGAAGATCTGGATGCCGCTCGGGATGACGATGATCAGGCTGGCCGCCGCGAAGAAGATCATCGCGATCTCCGGCAGGCCGGTCGCGAACATGTGGTGCACCCAGACGCCGAAGCCGATGAAGGCGACCAGGAGCTCGGCCAGCGCCACCAGCGGGAACGCCGCCATCCTCCGGCGCGTGAACGTGGGGATGATCGAGGTCGCGATGCCGAACGCGGGCAGGACGATGATGTAGACCTCGGGGTGGCCGAAGATCCAGAACAGGTCCTGCCACAGCAGCGGGTTGCCCCCGCGGCCGACGTCGAAGAAGTGCAGCCCGAACTTGCGCGAGAGCTCGAGGAACACGAGATCGGTCGTGAGCGCCGGCAGGGCGAAGACGAGCGAGAACGAGGTCGCCAGGATCGCGAAGCAGAAGAGCGGCATCCGGTTCAGCGACATGCCCGGCGCGCGCAGCCGGCCGATGGTCACGAGGAAGTTCGCCGCCGCGGCGGTGGACGAGATGCTGTTCAGGATGAGGCCGAGCGCGTAGAAGTCGACCCCGGTCCCGGGGCTGAACTTGCGGGACGCGAGCGGCACGTAGTTGAACCAGCCGGCGTCCGGCGCGTGGCCGAGGGCGAGCCCGGAGTAGAGCAGGATCCCGGAGCCGAGGTAGAGCCAGTAGCTGAGCGCGTTCATGCGCGGGAACGCCATGTCGCGCGCCCCGATCATGAGCGGCACCAGGTAGTTGCCGAAGAACCCGATCGAGAGCGGGATCACGAAGAAGAAGATCATCGTGATGCCGTGCATCGTCATCAGCTGGTCGTAGGTGCCCGGGCCGACGACGCGCTCGTCCGCCTCGGCGAGCTGCGTCCGCATGACCAGCGCCTCCACCCCGCCCGCGGCGAAGAACACGAGCGAGGTGACCAGGTAGAGGAGCCCGATCCGCTTGTGATCCGTGGTGGTCAGCCAGCCGGTGAACCCCGGGCGCTCCTGCCAGATGCGGTCGAGCCGCTCGACGCGCTCGCGGGCGACGGTGCCGACGGCCATCAGCGGAGGCTCTCGAGGTAGGCGACGAGGGCGTGCCGCTGGGCCGCCGGCAGCGACGCAAAACCGGGCATGCGCACGCCCGGCTTGATCGCCTGCGGGTTGCTGATCCAGTCGTACAGCGTCCGCGGCGTGTTCGGGATCGTGAGCGCCGCGAGCGTCCGCCGGCTGCCCACGTGGGTGAGGTCCGGGCCGACGCGGCCGGCTGCGCTCGTGCCCCGGATCACATGGCAGTCCTCGCAGCCGACGGTGAGGAAGGTGTGCCGGCCGAGCAGGCCCGCCGCCGTGGCCGGCGTCGCCGCCGGCCGCGACTGAGCGCGCAGCCACGCCCGGAACTGGGCCGGCGGCTGCACGATGACGTAGAACGACATCTGGGCGTGGCCGACGCCGCAGAACTCCGAGCACTGGCCGCGATACACGCCCGGGTCGGGCGCGTCGAGCTCGATCCGGTTGGCCCGGCCGGGGATCATGTCGATCTTGCGGTTCAGCCGCGGCACCCAGAAGCTGTGGATCACGTCGACCGTGGTGGCACGGACGTCGACCGCCGTGCCGGACGGGATGTGGATCTCATTGGCCGTGACGGCGGACGTCCCCGGGTAGCGCACCTCCCAGAACCACTGGTGGCCGATCACGTCGACCGTGAGCTTCGTCGGCCCCGGCGGCGCCGACGTCGCCGGCATGACGTGGATCACGAACCCGAACAGGATCGCGAGCACGACCATCGGCGCGGCCAGCCCGCCGCCGATGATGACCTTGTAGGGGCCGCTGTCGTCGTGCGAGGGCTCCCCGGGCCGGCCGCGGCGGACGAACGCGATCACGAGCAGCGCGACCACGACCGCGAAGACGACCAGGGCCCCGGCGAGCATCGCCCACCACAGCGTGTTGATGTCACGCGCCGGCCGGGTCGCCGGGTTGGTGATCGCCTGGTTGGAGTTACAGCCGGTCGCCAGGAGGACCGGTAGCCCGAGGGTTACCAAGCGCCGCCTGCCGGCCGGGAGCACGCCTCGAGTCACTTCGCACTGCGATACCCCGAGGGGCCCCGGCCTATGCACGCGCGCCTACGGCGCGCGGGCGGCGCCGCCGCCGGTGAGGCGGCGGCGCTCGGCTCACACGCGGGTCAGACTCCCCTGGGACAGGGCTGGAAGACCGAGCCGTCGAGCTCGTCGGTCATCCGCAGCGCCGAGAAGCCGTTCGGCGGGGAGTACACGGCGCGGCAGAAGGCCGAGAAGGCGTGCCGCCCCGTGCAGCTGCGGCCGGGGGCGCAGACGAGGCCGTCCTCGCGGTACTCGTCCTCCCCCACCCACTTGCCCCGGCTCGTGAAGGCGTCCCAGCCGCACGGCCGCGGCCCGGCCAGGGTGGTGCAGGTGATCCCGTATGCGCTCGTCCCGGCGGCGCCGGCCGAGAAGCAGGGCCCGAAGGCGTAGCACTCCTCGACGACCGCGCCGTCGGCGTAGCGGCGCCCCCACCACGCCAGCAGCGGCGAGTTCTTCCACAGCACCGCCATCCCGGCGCGGTGCACGGCGTTGTCGGTGTAGGCGAGGAAGTTCTGCCAGTCGCCCGGCGTGAGCTGGAAGCCCGTGGTCGAGGGCGGGTCGTAGCTGTCGATGTCGTCGAGCTCGACCGCGTCGAACCCCTTGCGCGCGCACATCGCGATGCGCCGGTCGATCATCGGCTTCAGCCGGTCGAGCTGGCGGACGTCGACCCAGCGCTCCTGCGGGAAGCCGAAGTACACGTTGCCGAGCGTCCGTCCGGGGAAGCGCCCCGGGCCGGGCGTGGCGTCGGGCCGGTAGTCCTCCCAGGCCAGGTCGATGTAGCAGTACGCCCGCGGGTGCGGCAGGGTCGCGGCCTGCCAGGTGTCGTGCAGGGCGCGCAGCTCGGCCGCCGTCGTCAGGAAGCCGTCGACGTCGTAGATGTCGACGGCGCGGCGGCCGGTGCGCTCGAGCGGCGAGACGCGGCCGATCTGCCAGTCCCAGCGCATCGGGTGCCCGCTCGAGTCGAGATGCGGCGGCCGCCAGCAGCCGCCGCAGGACGCCGGCGCCGGCAGCGCCGCGACCCGCCAGCGGAACGAGCGCGTCGTCGTCCCGGCCCGGTTCGAGACCCGCACCCGGACGCGGTGCATGCCGAGGCCGAGGAGCCCCGTGCCGAAGACGCCGTTCGCCGGCACCGCCGCCCAGGGGCGGCCGTCGATGCGGAACTCGACCGACGGCACGCCGTCCGCGGGATTGAAGTGCGGGGCGGCCGTCTGGAAGCGCTCGCTGTTCGAGCCGGTGCGACGCTCGGGCAGGCCGTTCACGAACGCGGTGGCGGGCGCCCGCCCGGCCGGGTAGGCGGCCACCGGCCGTGTGCTCGTGAAGGTGTGCGCCGCGCGCAGGACGTGGAAGGTGAAGGTGGCCGGATCGGTCTCGACCGTCTCGGCGGCGGTCTCGGTCACCCGCAGGTAGCGGCCGACGTCGGCGTGGCCGGCGACGTAGCGGCGGGCGGCGAAGGGCGTGGCGGTCGCGTCGGCTGCGGGGACGCAGGGGCCGGACGGCGTGACGCAGACCTCCCACGTGGTCGCAACGGCAAAGCTCAGCAGCCGGTCGCCCGCCGGCAGCGCCCCCGGGCGCCAGGCCAGGCCGCGGGCCAGGACGGTGGCGCCGTCGCGCGGCGTGCCGGCGATCCGCAGCGTCCCGTGCGCGACGGGAGACGGGAGCTGGGCGGCCGCGGCATGGGCGGCCCCGCCCGTCAGGGCGGCGGCAGTGGCGGTGGCGAGAAGGACGGCTCGTCTCATCGGATCCCCTCCGGAAGTGCATCGCCGTGCGTGGCGATCATGTCGTCCACGAGCGCGACGATCTGCTCCGGCGAGAGCGTCCCGCTCGTGTTGGGGTCGAGCAGGGCGGCGTGCTCGACGTGGTCGCGCCGGCCCTCGAGGGCCGCGCGCACGGTCAGCTCGCACACGTTCAGGAACGTGCGGTTGAGCCCCGCCAGCTGCGGTGGCAGCGCGCCGATCGCCGTCGGCTGGACGCCGTTCCCGTCGACGACGCACGGCACCTCGACGCAGGCGCCCCGGGGCAGGTTCTCGATCAGGCCGTCGTTCCTGACGTTGCCGTAGATCACGCGCGGTTCGCCGGTGACGACCGAGTGCACGATCAGCGAGGCGTACTCCAGGCTGCGCTCGATCTCGAAGCCGCCGCCGGACGCGAGCCGCTCCCGCTCCTCGGCGTACAGCCGCAGGTTCTCCTCGCTGCGGCGCACGTACTCGTCGACCGGCACGCGGAACCGCTCGATCATGGCGTCGTCGCGCAGGAACCACGGCAGGTACTCCGAGGAGTGCTCGCTCGACTCCGTCGGGAAGTAGCCGAAGCGGCGGTAGATCTCGACCCGCACCCGCCGCCGCAGCTCCGCGTCGCGCTCGATGGCCGCGTCGAGCAGCGGGTAGAGATCCTCGCCGTCGCGGCGGAAGCGCAGGATCCAGGCCTGGTGGTTCACCCCCGCGCCGAGGTAGTCGACCTCCTCGTACGGCACGCCGACGATGTCGGCCAGACCGCGCGTCGTCCACTGCACGGAGTGGCACAGGCCGACGATGCGCTGGATCGGCGACCCGGCGTACGTCGCCCAGCACAGCATCGCCATCGGGTTCGTGTAGTTCAGCAGCCAGGCGTCGGGGCAGAGCTCGTCCATGTCGCGGGCGATGTCGAGCATCACCGGGATCGTGCGCAGCGACCGGAAGATGCCCCCGATGCCCAGGGTGTCGCCGATCGTCTGGCGCAGGCCGTGCTTCATCGGCACCTCGAAGTCGATGCGCGTCGCCGCGTGGCCGCCGACCTGGATCATGTTGACGACGAAGTCGCAGCCGGCGAGCGCCGCCCGCCGCTCGAGGTGCGCCTCGAAGGTGGCCCGGGCGCCGAGCCGCCGGTTCGTCCACCGCGCCATCGCCTCGGCGGTCTCGAGCCGCTCGGCGTCGATGTCGTGGAGGGCGATGGTGGCGTCGGCGAGCTCGGGGAAGGTGAGCAGGTCGCCGAGCAGGTTGCGCGTGAACTCGACGCTGCCCGCGCCGACGAATGCGATGCGTGTCATGAGCGAAAGTGTTTCAGATCTGATAGAAACGATCAAGAGTGTTCACAACAGCCGAACGTCGCGCGCTCGATCAGCTCTCCACGGCCGGCGGTCGGCTCGGCGTTGTGGCGGCCGATCAGCGCACCAAGCTGCGCGCCGCCCGCGACGGCGCCCGGCTCCCCGCCGACGACGCGACGCTGCTCGACGTGAAGCTCGACCTCGTCCGCGCGCTCGCCCCGCACGCCCCGGCGATGCTGCTCGACCCCGAGATCGCCCTGCCCGGCGCGATCGACGCGGGCGCCTTCCCCGCCCGCACCGGCCTGATCGTCTCGCTCGAGCGCAGCGGCGCGATCCGCACGGACGCCGGGCTGCGGCGGGCGGAGCTCCTGCCCACGGTCGGCGCGGCCGGCGTGCGCCGGCTGGGCGGCACCGCGGCCAAGCTGCTCGTCCGCCTCCGGGCCGATCGCGAGGACGCCGACGACGAGAACGGCCGGGTCATCCGGGCCGCGGTGGCCGACTGCGCCGCCAACGACCTCCTGCTCGTGGTCGAGACGCTCGTCTACCGGCTCGACGACGAGCCCGAGGGGGCGTTTCAGAGGCGGCGGGCCGACCTGATCCGGGGCGGCGCCCAGCTGGCCGAGGCCTGCGGCGCCCGCCACCTCAAGCTCGAGTATCCGGGGGACGAGGCCGCGTGTGCGGCGATCACCTCCTCGCTCGGCGTGCCGTGGGCGCTGCTCTCCGCCGGCGTCGACCACGACACGTTCGTCGGGCAGCTGCGGCACGCGCTCGCCGGCGGCGCCTCCGGGTTCATCGCCGGCCGCTCGATCTGGAAGGAGTGCGTCGTCATGGACGCCGGCGCGCGGCGCTCGTTCCTGGCCGGAGCGGCCCGCCGGCGCCTCTCCGAGCTGCTCGCCCTCGTACAGTAGGCAGGCGATGGCGTTCGACCTGCTCGTGGTGGGCGACTGCAACCCCGACCTGCTGCTCGTCGGGGGCGACGTCGAGCCGGAGTTCGGCCAGCGCGAGAAGCTGGTCGACTCGGCCCGGCTGGTGGTCGGCGGGTCGGCGGCGATCGCGGCCTGCGGCGCCGCCAGGCTCGGCCTCGACACGGCGTTCGTCGGCACCGTCGGCAGCGACCTTTTCGGCACGTTCATGCTGGACGCGCTGGCCGACCGCGGCGTCGACGTCTCCGGCTGCGTCATCGACCCGGCGCAGCCGACGGGCGTCACGGTCGCCATGGTGCGTGGCGACGACCGCGCCATCCTGACCGCGCCCGGCGTGATCCCGGCGCTCACCGCGGCGGCGATCGACCGTGACCTGCTGCGCGCATCGCGGCACCTGCACGTGGCCTCGTTCCACCTGCTGGACGGCCTGCGGCCGGGCCTCGACGGCCTCGTCGCGGAGGCGCACGAGGCCGGCCTGACGGTCTCGCTCGACCCTCAGGGCGATCCCGGCGGCGGCGACACCGCGCTCCTCGCCCGGCTGGCGGCGCAGGTCGACGTGCTCTTCGTGAACGAGCAGGAGGATGCGGCCCTCAAGGCCGCCGGGTGCCGGCTGGTCGTCGTCAAGCGGGGCGCGCGCGGCGCGCTCGCCCGCAAGGGCGACAAGGTCGTCGAGGCGGCCGCGCCCGAGGTGGACCTCGTCGACGCGACCGGCGCCGGCGATAGCTTCGACGCCGGGTTCCTGGCCGCCCGCATGGCCGGCGAGCCGGTGCCGGCGGCGCTCGCCCTGGCCTGCGCGTGCGGGGCGCTCTCGACGCGGGCGCTGGGCGGCACCGCCGCCCAGCCGACGCTGGCCGAGGCACGCGAGGCGCTGCGGTGATCCTGTGCGTCGCGGCCAACCCGTCGATCGACCGGCTCTTCGCCGTCGACGGGCTCGTGCCGGGCGCGATCCACCGCCCGACCGGGTTCGTCCAGGTGGCCGGCGGCAAGGGGCTGAACGTGGCCCGGGCCGCCGCCCGGCTCGGCGGCGACGTGCGCGCGGCGGCGCTGCTCGGCGGCCACGCGGGCCGCTGGATCGCCGACGAGCTCGCCGCCGAGGGCGTCGACCTGCACGCCGCCTGGGCCGAGGCGGAGACGCGCTCGTCGCTCTCGGTCGCCGGCGCCGATGAGGGCCTGACCGAGTTCTACGAGCACGGCTCCCCCGTCACGCCCGACGAGTGGGCCACCTTCGCGGCGCTCGTGTCCGGGCTGGCGACGGACGCGGCCTGGATGACGCTCTCGGGCTCGCTGCCGCAGGGCGCCCCGGACGAGGGCTACGTCGGGCTCGTCCCGCTCACGCGCACGGCGCTCGACAGCCGCGCCGCCGGGATCGAGGCCCGGCCCGCGGTCGTCAAGCTCAACGAGGCGGAGGCCGGCGTCGGGGCGGAAGGGGCCGTCGCCGCGGCCCGCGCCCTGCACGAGCGGTCCGGCGGCGCGGCGATCGTGACGCGCGGGCGCGAGGGGGCCGTTCTCGTCACGCCGGACGGCTTGGCCATGGCGGGCCGGCTCGACGCCGACGGCGCCTACCCGGTCGGCAGCGGCGACGCCTTCCTCGCCGGGCTCGTGGTCGCCCTGGACGCCGGCGCGGACTGGCCGGACGCCCTGCGCGCGGCGCTCGGCGCCGGCGCCGCGAACGCGGCCGTCCCCGGCGCCGGCCGGCTCGATCGCGCCCACGCGGAGCGCCTCGCCCGGCGCGCCCGCATCGACGCACCAAAAGGGGTCTGACCCCGTTTGGTGCGTGGGCGGCGCAGTCGCGGTTCACGCGGAGGCGCTGGGACTTCCCGATCAATCGTCTAGGCTGCAGTCGTCCTGGACGAGATGACGGCTTCCCGAGACGCGAGCGGACGAGCGCTTCCCGGCGAGACCGCCCTGGATGCAGCACTGCGCTCCGCGCTGCTTCCGGCGCACCGGTTCTTCCGCCGCGGCGAAGCGTCGGCGCAGGGCTGGAGCGAGCTCGTGGCGAAGGGGCGCGCGTCGGAGGCGTTCTACCGCGAGCGCTGGCAGCACGACCGGGTCGTCCGCTCCACCCACGGCGTCAACTGCACGGGGTCGTGCTCGTGGAACGTGTTCGTGAAGGACGGCATCATCACCTGGGAGACGCAGGCCGTCGACTACCCCTCGACCGGCCCCGACATGCCGGAGTACGAGCCGCGCGGATGCCCGCGGGGGGCCTCGTTCTCGTGGTACACGTACTCACCGCTGCGCCTGCGCCATCCGTACGTCCGCGGCAGCCTCCTCGAGCGCTTCCGCGAGGCGCGCGCCCGGCTGGGCGACCCGGTGGACGCGTGGGCGGCGATCGTGGACGACCCGGACGCCCGGCGCGAGTACCAGTCGCACCGCGGGAAGGGCGGCTTCGTACGGGCGAGCTGGGAGGACGCCGTCGAGCTGATCGCGGCCGCCCATGTGCACACGATCAAGCGGTACGGCCCCGACCGGGTGGCGGGGTTCACGCCGATCCCGGCGATGTCGATGGCGTCGTACGCGTCGGGGACGCGCTTCCTGGCCCTCATCGGCGGCGTGATCCTCAGCTTCTACGACTGGTACGCCGACCTGCCGCCCGCCTCGCCGCAGAGCTTCGGCGACCAGACCGACGTCCCGGAATCGGGCGACTGGTGGAACGCCGGCTACCTGATCGTCTGGGGCACGAACCTGCCGACGACGCGGACGCCGGACGCCCACTTCATGGTCGAGGCGCGGTATCGGGGCCAGAAGGTCGTCGTCGTGTCGCCGGACTTCGCCGAGCACGTGAAGTTCGCCGACCAGTGGCTGCCGGCGCAGCCCGGAACCGACGCCGCGCTCGCGCTCGCGATGGGGCACGTGATCCTCAGGGAGTTCTACGTCGCGCGCCAGGCGCCGTACTTCGCCGACTACGCCCGCCGGTTCACGGACATGCCGCTGCTCGTGACGCTGCGCGCCCGCGACGACGGGTACGTGCCGGACCGCTTCCTGCGCGCCTCGGACATCGGCTCCGGCGAGGAGCTGCCGGCCTGGAAACCGGTGGTGTGGGACGAGGCGGCGGGCGGGCCGGCGGTGCCCGCGGGCTCGGTCGGGCACCGCTACGCGCCGGGCGACGAGGGCCGCTGGAACCTGCGCCTCGACGGCATCGAGCCCGCGCTCACGCTGCTCGGTCGCGGCCGAGCGGTCGCGGTCGATCTGCCCCGCTTCGACGTCGGCGCGACGGAGGGCGGCGCGTCGATGCGGCGCGGCGTTCCCGCCCTCGAGGTCGGGGGACTGCTCGTCACGACCGTGTTCGACCTGCTGCTGGCCCAGTACGGCGTGGCCCGCGACGGCATGCCGGGAGAGTGGCCGGAGGGCTACGACGACCCCCGGCCGTGCACGCCCGCCTGGCAGGAGGAGCTGACGTCGGTCGGCCGCCACGAGTGCGTCCGGGTGGCGCGGGAGTTCGCCCGCAACGCGGAGCGCACCCGCGGCCGCTCGATGATCGCGATGGGAGCCGGCACGAACCACTGGTTCCACTCCGACCAGGTCTACCGCTCGTTCCTCGCCCTGGTGCAGATGTGCGGATGCGAAGGCGTGAACGGGGGCGGCTGGGCCCACTACGTCGGCCAGGAGAAGGTGCGCCCCCTGGCCGGGTGGCAGGCCGTGGCCTTCGCCACCGACTGGGTGCGGCCGCCGCGTCACCAGGCGGCCACCCCGTTCTTCTACCTTGCGACCGACCAGTGGCGCTACGAGGGCTTCGGCCCCGAGGAGCTGGCCTCGCCGCTCGGGCGCGGGCTCTTCGCCGGCCGGTCGCTGGTCGACCTGAACGCGCTCGCCGCGCGGCTGGGGTGGCTGCCGTCGTTCCCGAGCTTCGACCGCTCCACCCTCGACCTGTGCGACGAGGCGGCCGCGGCCGGCCTCGAGCCGGCCGAGCACGTCGCCCGCGAGCTGCGCGAGGGACGGCTGCGGTTCGCCTGCGAGGATCCGGACGCGCCCGAGAACTGGCCGCGCGTGCTGACCGTGTGGCGCTCGAACCTGCTCGGGTCGTCGGCGAAGGGGCACGAGTACTTCCTCCGCCACCTGCTGGGGACGACGCACCCGGCGGTGCGGGCGGAGGAGTCGCCGCCCGAACTGCGCCCCAGCGAGGTGACCTGGCGGGACGAGGCGCCGGAGGGCAAGCTCGACCTGCTGACGACGATCGACTTCCGGATGACGTCCAACGCCCTGTTCTCCGATGTCGTCCTGCCGGCCGCCACCTGGTACGAGAAGGTCGACCTGTCCTCCACCGACCTGCATCCGTTCGTCCACACCTTCAACGCCGCCATCACGCCGCCGTGGGAGGCGAAGTCGGACTGGGACGCGTTCGCGCTGGTGGCGACGCGGTTCTCGCAGCTGGCGGAGGCCCACCTCGGCATGCGCCGTGACCTGATCGCCTCGCCCCTCTCCCACGACACGCCGGACGAGGTCGCCCAGCCGTTCGGCGAGGTGCGCGACTGGCGCGCCGGCGACTGCCCGGCCGAGCCGGGCCGCACCATGCCGAAGCTGGCGGTCGTGGAGCGCGACTACCCGTCCACGGCGGCGAGGCTGCACGCGCTCGGCCCGCTGGTGGAGGAGCCGGGCATCGCCGTCAAGGGGGCGTCCTGGAAGCCGCTCGAGGAGGTCGAGTGGCTGCGCGCCCGCAACGGCACCGTCACGGACGGCCCGGCCGCCGGACGGCCCTCGCTCGAGCGCGTCGAGCACGCCTGCGAGGCGATCCTGGCGCTGTCGGGCACGACGAACGGCCGCCTGGCGGTCGAGGGGTTCCGCGCGCTCGAGCGCCGCACCGGCGTCCCGCTCGCGGATCTCGCCGGACCGCGCGAGGGCGATCGGATCTCGCTCCAGGACGCGCAGGTGCAGCCCCGGACCGTGATCACCTCGCCGGAGTGGTCGGGCATCGAGGCGCACGGGCGCCGGTATGCGCCGTTCACCATGAACGTCGAGCGGGAGAAGCCGTGGCACACGCTCAGCGGCCGCCAGCACCTGTATCTCGACCACGCCTGGCTGCTCGAGCTGGGCGAGGCGCTGCCCGTCTACCGGCCGCCGCTCGCGTACCGGCGCCACTTCGGCGACCAGGGCGTCGGCGGCGGCGCGGTCGAGGTGACGCTGCGGTACCTGACGCCGCACTCGAAGTGGTCGATCCACTCCGAGTACCAGGACAACCTGCACATGCTGACCCTCTTCCGCGGCGGCAAGTCGCTGTGGATCAGCCGCGAGGACGCGGAGTCGCTCGGCATCCGCGACAACGACTGGGTCGAGGCCGTGAACCGCAACGGCGTGATCACCTGCCGGGCCGCGGTCACGCACCGGCTGCCGCAGGGCACCTGCATGATGTACCACTCGAAGGACCGGCACCTGAACGTGCCCCGGACCGAGACGTCGGGGCGGCGCGGGGGCACCGACAACTCGCTCACCCGGATCGTGTTCAAGCCGTCGCACCTCGTGGGCGGCTACGCACAGCTCTCCTACGCCTTCAACTACTACGGGCCGACCGGCTCGCAGCGCGACGAGGTGACCGTCCTGCGCCGCCGCTCCCAGGAGGTCGAGTTCTGATGAAGGTCCGCGCACAGGTGGCGATGGTGATGAACCTCGACAAGTGCATCGGCTGCCACACGTGCTCCGTCACCTGCAAGCAGGTGTGGACGAACCGGCCCGGCACCGAGTACGTGTGGTTCAACAACGTCGAGACGAAGCCGGGGCTCGGCTACCCGCGCACGTACGAGGACAACGACCGCTGGAAGGGCGGCTGGGAGCTCGACCGCAAGGGCCGGCTGCGGCTGAAGGCCGGCGGCCAGCTGCGCAAGCTGCTCACGATCTTCTGGAACCCCGACCTGCCGACGATCGACGACTACTACGAGCCGTGGACGTACGACTACGAGACGCTGACCAACGCGCCGCTCTCCGACCACGACCCGGTGGCGACGCCGCGCTCGCAGCTGACGGGCAGGCCGATGCACGTCGGCACCGGACCGAACTGGGACGACAACCTGGCCGGGGCGCCCGAGCACGCCGTCGCCGACCCGCTCCTGCGCGGCATCGAGGACAGGGTGCGCATGGAGTACGAGCACGCGTTCATGTTCTACCTGCCCCGCATCTGCGAGCACTGCCTCAACCCCAGCTGCGTCGCCAGCTGTCCGTCGGGGGCGATGTACAAGCGCGAGGAGGACGGCGTCGTCCTCGTCGATCAGGACAAGTGCCGCGCCTGGCGCTTCTGCGTGTCAGGCTGCCCGTACAAGAAGGTCTACTTCAACCACCGGTCGGGCAAGGCCGAGAAGTGCACGTTCTGCTACCCGCGGCTCGAGGTCGGCCTTCCCACCGTGTGCTCGGAGACGTGCGTCGGCCGGCTGCGCTACCTCGGCCTTGTACTCTACGACGCCGACCGGGTCGAGGAGGCGGCGTCGGTGCCCGACCCGCGCCACCTGCTCGAGTCGCAGCTCTCGGTCTTCCTCGACCCGCACGACCCGGCGGTGCAGGCGGCGGCGAGCGCCGAGGGTATCGCGGACGATTGGCTGGAGGCGGCCCGCCGCTCGCCGGTCTACCGGCTGGCGGTCGACTGGCGGATCGCGCTTCCGCTGCACCCCGAGTACCGGACGCTGCCGATGGTCTGGTACGTGCCCCCGCTCTCGCCGATGGACGCGGCCGCGGCGGAGGGTGGCTACGACGGCGATCCGGACGACGTCTTCCCTGCCATCGAGCGCATGCGCATCCCGGTCGAATACCTGGCCAATCTGCTCGCCGCCGGCGACGCCGACGTCATCCGCCGAGTGCTGCGCCGTCTCGCCGCGATGCGCGGGGTGATGCGTGCGCTGCAGGTGGACGGGAACCGCGACGAGGAGCTGGCGCGCTCGGTCGGGATGGACGTGGACGAGGTGGAGGCGATGTACCGGCTGCTCGCGATCGCGGAGTACGACGACCGCTACGTGATCCCCAAGGCGCATGCCGAGCACGCGGCGCGGCTCGAGGCTCAGAACGCCGGCTGCTCGGTTCCCGGCGGCCCGGGCGGCGGCTACGGGGAGGTCGGCTATCCGACGTCGCGGCGGCCGAAGCGGCGGCTGAACGTGCTCGGAGGCGGCGGATGAGGCGCGCGCCGGCCCCCCACCGCCTGCTGTCGCTCCTGCTCGACTACCCCCGGCCCGAGGTCGACGCCGTGCTCGGCCAGGTGGCCGGCGACGGCGGCCCGACCCTCGCCCCCTTCTGGGACTGGTGGCGGGGCACGCCGCTCCCGGCCCGCCAGGCGGCCTACGTGGAGACGTTCGACCTCGACCGGCGCACGGGCCTGCACCTGACGTACTACCTCCACGGAGACACCCGCCGGCGGGGCATGGCCCTCCTGCGGATGAAGCGGCTCTACGCCGCCGCCGGCCTCCCCCTGGCCGAAGGCGAGCTGCCCGACTACCTGCCGGCGCTGCTCGAGTTCGCGGCGATCGCGCCCGCCGGATACGGCGAGACGCTCCTGCGCGAGCACCGGCTGGCGCTCGAGCTGCTGCGCGCCCGCCTGGCCGACCTGGCCAGCCCGTGGGCGTGCACGCTCGAGGTGCTGTGCGCGTCGCTGCCGGGGCTGGGCCGGATCGAGCGCGACCGCCTCGCCCGGCTGGGGGCCGAAGGGCCGCCGGACGAGCGCGTCGGCCTGGAGCCGTTCGCGCCGCCCGAGGTCATGCCCATGGAGGCGCGGCGGTGAGCGGTGCGGCCGACACCTACGTGTGGCTGGTGCTGCCGTACGTCGCGACGGCGCTCTTCCTCGGCGGGCACGTGTGGCGCTACCGGCGCGACCAGCTCGGCTGGACGAGCCGCTCCACCCAGATCCTCGAGAGCCGGCTGCTGGCGTGGGGCTCGAACCTGTTCCACTGGGGCGCGATCGCGGTGATCCTCGGCCACGTCGCCGGCATCCTCGTCCCCGCCAGCGCGACACGGTCGCTCGGCATCTCCGAACGGGCGTACCACCACCTGGCGGGCATCGGCGGCGGCATCGCCGGGATCGTCTGCCTGGTAGGGCTCCTGATCCTGATCTACCGCCGTGCTTCGGTCGCCCGCGTGCGCGTCACGACATCGACCGCCGATGTGGTGGTCTACGCGCTCATCACGGTGCTCGTCGTCCTGGGCGTCGTCGAGGCGGTCGGCTACAACGTCTTCGGTCCCGGCTACGACTACCGCCAGAGCGTCGGGCCCTGGTTCCGGTCGCTGTTCCACGACCCCCAGCCGGAGCTGATGTCGGGCGCCCCGGTCGTCTACCAGGTGCACGCGGCACTGCCGTGGGTGCTCTACGCGCTCTGGCCGTTCAGCCGGCTCGTGCACGCGTGGAGCATCCCGTTCCAGTACCTCGGCCGGCCCTACGTGCTCTACCGGCGCCGCTACGCGCCTGGCGCGGCCCGGCGCTGACGCGTCGCGTCGCCCGCGCGCCAGATCGCCAGCGCTCGCCGCACGAGCCCGGCCGCCACGAGCGCCCACACGGCCAGCCCGACCCAGATCCAGACGCGGGCGAAGTCGACCAGGCCGCCGGCGCCCTCGACCTTGCCGACGACGAAGCTGCAGGCCGTGTACATCCCGACCGGGAAGACGGTCGACCAGCGGCGGGCGTCGTAGCCGAGCCGGGGCTCGGCCAGCTCGGCGGCGACGAGGATCGGCAGCCAGGCGAGGGCGGCCGCCCAGAGGACGAGTGAGGCCGTGCCCAGGCCGTCCGCGAGGCCGTGCAGCGGGGCCAGCGCCTGCGCCGCCTCGGCGACCCGGCCGCAGGCAAGCGCGGCGATGGCGAGCGCGCCGCCCGCCACCCAGTGGTCGCCGCGGCCGGTGCGCAGCTGGCGCAGGTCGAAGCGTGCGAGGACGAACAGATAGGCGGCCAGGCCCAGGGCAAGCGGGATCAGCGCCGCGGCCGCGAGCCAGGCCGCGTCCTCGCCGACGGCGACGACCGCGGCCAGCACGGCCAGCGACTCGGTCGAGACGGCGAGGACGAACGAGACGCCGACCGTCGGCGTCGCCCAGCCCCGCAGGACGGGAGGCACGAGCAGGAGCCACAGGACCAGGGCGACCGCGTGCAGGGCGGCGGCGGCGCCGTACCAGCCGAGCAGCCCCATGCGCACCCCCAGCACGGCCGTTCCGGCGACGCCGGTGAGCGCCGCCGGCGATGTCGCCTCGTGTCGGAGGCGCGGCCGGTCGCGAAGGACGCGGCCGGCCAGCAGCCCGGCCAGCCCGACCCAGACCGCGGCGGCGACCCCGAACAACGCGCGCGACAGGGTCTCGTGACCGTCGATCGTGAGGTCGACCGAGAGGATGGCGGTGCCCATGACGACCGCGCCGGACGCGGGCGGCACCGCCGCCGGCAGACCCCGCCAAAAGGGGTCAGACCCCTTCCGGCGGGCAAGGCCCGTCAGCTGCCTCCGGGGAGCGGCGGCACGAACGCGTGCGCCGGCAGCTCCTGGGCGTGGGCCGTCTCGGCGTCGGTGTAGTGCTCGGCGGCCGGCCACGGCGCGAGCACCAGGAGCAACATCGAGTCGGCGAGGGCGCGCACCCTGTGCGTCTCGTGCGGATCGAACGTGACGAGCGTGCCCGGCCCGCACTCGGCGGACTCCCCCGACGCCTCGATCTCGACCCGGCCGGACGCCACGTGCACGACCGCCCGCTCGCGGACGTGGTGGTCGCCCATGGCCTCGCCCGCCGCCAGCTCGATCGCAACCGCACGGCACTCGGGCGCGCTGAAGAGCACCCGCGGGATCTGGCCGTCGCGGCGGGGCACCCGATCGGCGTCGCGCGGCGCCCGCGGCGTGCGCTTCTCGCTGGACGGCGGCAGCGACGTCAGATCCCAGCGCTTCATGGCCGCCAGTCTATCGCGGGACTACCAGGGGCCAGGCCCCGTTCGCGACGGGGCCTGGCCCCGGTTATCCCTCCCCCAGGCGCTGCTCGGTCTCGCGGTCGAACAGATGCAGGTCGGCGGGGTCGATCGCGAGCGGGAGTCGGTCGCCGGGGCTGACGTGGACGTTGCCGGGCAGGCGGGCGACCACCTCGTCGGCGCCCGCACGGCCGTGCACGAAGACGTCGCTCCCGAGCGGCTCCACCACCTCGACGACCACCTCGAGCGGGATGCCGTCCGCGACGTCGCCCGCCCGCTGCATCGCCTCGGGGCGCACGCCGGCGGTCACCTCCGCCCCGCGCCCCACCACGGCGCCCGGCAGGATGTTCATCGCCGGGCTGCCGACGAAGCGGGCCACGAACAGGTTGCAGGGCGTCCGGTAGATCTCGTCGGGGCTGCCCACCTGCTGCAGCCGGCCCCGGTTCATGACCGCGATCCGGTCGCCGAGCGTCATCGCCTCGATCTGATCGTGGGTGACGTACACCATGGTCGTGCCGAGCCGCGCGTGCAGCCGCTTCAGCCCGGCCCGAAGCTCGGTGCGCAGCTTGGCGTCGAGGTTCGAGAGCGGCTCGTCGAGCAGGAACGCGACCGGCTCGCGGATCAGCGCCCGGCCCATCGCCACCCGCTGGCGCTGGCCGCCGGAAAGCTGGCCGGGCTTGCGGCCGAGCAGCTCCGCGAGCTCGAGCATCTCGGCCATCGCCGCCACCCGGCGGGCGATCTCGTCCTTCGCCATCCGCCGCCGCGAGAGCGGGAACGCCAGGTTCTGGCGCACCGTCATGTGCGGGTAGAGCGCGTAGCTCTGGAAGACCATCGCGACGTCGCGCGCACCCGGCGAGAGCCCGTTCACGTCGCGCTCGCCGATCCGGATCGTCCCCCCGGTCGGCTGCTCGAGGCCCGCGATCATCCGCAGGGCCGTCGACTTGCCGCAGCCCGACGGGCCGACCAGCACCATCAGCTCCCCGTCCGCCACCTCGAGGTCGAGCGCGTCGACGGCGATCGTCCCGCCCGGGAACGCCTTCGTCACCGCCTCGAACGCCACTCTCGCCATCAGCGGATCCCCGTGGAGGCGAGGGAGCGCACGAACCAGCGCTGGGCGACGACGAAGACGATCAGCATCGGCGCGAGCGCCATCACGTTGCCGGCCATGAGCAGGTTCCACTTCGTGTCGTGGGCGCCCTGGAACGAGGCGAGCCCGAGCTGCACCGTGCTCTGGTCGGTCGACGTGATCACGATCAGCGGCCACAGGAAGTCGTTCCAGGTCCACAGGAACGTGACGATCCCGAGCGTGGCGAGCGCGGGCAGCGACAGCGGCAGCACGATCCGGAAGAGCACGCCCAGGCGCGTGCACCCGTCGATCCGGGCCGCCTCCTCCAGGTCGACGGGGAGCGTGCGGAAGAACTGGCGCAGCAGGAAGATGCCAAATGGCGTGACCAGGTTGGGGGCGATCAGGCCGCCCAGCGAGTCGACCAGGCCCAGGTGCTGCACGATCAGGAACGTCGGGATCATGATCACCTGGAACGGGACCATCAGCGTCGCCAGGAGCGCGATGAAGAGCGCCTCGCGGCCGAAGAAGCGCAGCCGCGCAAACGCGTAGCCGGCCAGGCTGCAGAAGAGCAGGTTGCTGGCCACGGCCGTGCCGGTGACGATCAGGCTGTTCACGAAGAACCGCCCGAACGGCGCCTGGTTCCACGCCTCCGAGTAGTTGCTCCAGTGGATGCCCGACGGGATCAGCGTCGGCGGGAAGTGGCGCGTCTGGTCAAGCGTCTCCACCGACGTGACGAACATCCAGACGAGCGGCAGCAGCATCAGCGCCGAGATCGGGACGAGCGCCAGGTGGCGCGGGCTGAACGGGAGCCGCATCCTCATGACGAGTAGTGCACCCGCCGGTTCCCCACCCACAGCTGGATCACCGAGAAGACGAGCGTGATCAGGAAGAGCACGAGCGCGATCGCGGCCGCGTAGCCGGCGTGGAAGAGCGCGAACGCCTGGTTGTAGAGCTCGTACACGAGCACCGTCGTCGCCTGCAGCGGCCCACCTCGGGTCGTCACATAGATCTCGTCGAACACCTGCAGCGCGTTGATCGTCGACCACACGACCAGGAAGAGCGTGGCCGGGGAGAGGAGCGGCAGGACGACGTGCCGGAACGTCCCCCACCGGGTCGCGCCGTCCAGGGCCGCGGCCTCGAGCACGTCGGCGGGGATGCCCTGCAGCGCGGCCAGATAGATGATCACGTCGAAGCCGAGCCACCCCCACACCGTCATCGCCACGATCGCGTAGAGCGCCTGGTCAGGATCCTGGAAGAACCCGTACGGCCCCAGGCCGACCTTGCCGAGCAGGTAGTTTGCGATCCCGTACGTGGGGTCGAGGAGCCAGTTGAAGAGGATCCCCGTCGCCACCGTCGAGGTCGCCACCGGCACGAACACCGCCGTGCGGTAGAAGCGGTTGAAGCGGATCTCGGAGTGCAAGAGGAGCGCGACGGCCAGCGCCCCGCCGACCGAGATCGGCACGAAGAGCACCGTGTAGACGATGGTGCGGCGGACGGAGTCACGGAACTCCGGGTCGTGCGCGAGCTCGCGGTAGTTCGAGAGGCCGGCCCACGTCGGCGCCGCCAGCAGGTCGTTGTGCTGCAGCGAGAGCAGCACCACCCAGCCGATCGGGATGATCCCGAAGAGGACGATCAGGACGGTCGCCGGCAGGACGAAGATCCAGCCGGCGAGGTGCTCGGAGCCGAGGATGCGGCGGCCGGGCCTCACCCTCCCTGCGCCAGCACCTGGTTCACCTCGGCGGCCGCCTGGTCGAGCGCCTGTTTCGGCTGGGCCTTCCCGAGCAGCACCGCCTGGATCGCCTGACCCATCGCCTGCGAGATCTCGTTGTAGTCCACGAGCACCGGCCGCGCCTTGAGCGCGTTCGCCTCGTTCTGGACGAATGTCGAGATGCCCTTGTACTTCTTCACGTAGGCCTGGTAGGCCGGCAGCTTCGTCTCGGACGCGCGGATCGGCAGGTCACCGGTCGCGAGCGACCAGCGCATCGCCTCGGTGGGCGACGTGAACCACTTCAGGAACGTCCAGGCCGCCTTCGTGCGGGCGTCGCCGTTGTCGAGCATCACCCACTGGTCGGGGCCGGAGATCGTCTGGTGGTTCACGTCGCCGGGCAGGATCTGCACGCCGTAGTCGGCGTCGGGGAACTGCGACAGATCCCAGGGCCCGGTGAAGAGCATGCCGATCTTGCCGGAGTTGAACAGGTTGGCGTAGTTGTCGTTGCCGCTGTCGAGGTAGATGGAGTGGTCGACGGTGGCCATCTGCTGGAGCAGGGTCGCCGCCTTGACGCCCGCCGGGGAGTTGAACGCCGCGTGCTTGTCGTCGGGCGTCAGGATGTCCCCGCCGGCCTGCCAGAGGAGCGCGTCGAAGCGCCAGACGGTGTCCTCGCTGGCGTCGTTCACATACGCCCAGCCGAACTGCTTCGCCGAGGGGTTCGTCAGCCTCTTGGCGGCGGCCCGGAGATCGGCCCACGTCCAGCTCGCCGTCGGATACGGGATGCCGGCCTGGCGGAAGAGCGTCTTGTTGTAGACGAGCGCCAGGTTGTCGACGAGCGCGGGGACGCCGATGATCTTGTCCCCCACCGTCACCGCCTGCCGCTCTGCCGGCCAGAAGTCGTTCCAGCGGATCGACGGGTCGGACTTGATCATCGGCGCGAGGTCGACGGCGTGCGGCGTGCGGGCGACGTTCGCGGCCCACGAGCCGTACAGGTAGACGATGTCGGGGTAGCTGCCGCCGCGGATCGCGGTCAGCACCTTCTGGAGCGCATAGTCGGAGTTGCCGTAGTTCTGGATGGTGATGTGGATCTTCGGATGCGTCTTGTTGAAGAGGGCGGCGGCGGCGGTGATCGCCTTGCCCTCGGTGTCGACGTAGCCGTGCCAGAGCACGATGTTCACCCGCCCGCCGCTCGACCCGCCGGAGCCGCCGCCGCAGCCTGCGGCGAGGGAGAGCGCCGCGACGAGCGCGGTCGCGAGGACTAGCCGACGTCTCATGTGAGCACCACCGATCGTGTGAGGTTGCGGGGGGTGTCCGGGTCGAAGCCGCGGGCGACGGCGAGCTCGACCGCGAGCCGCTGGCACATCACCAGCGTCGCCAGCGGCTCCGGCCCGGCGTCGAGGAGGCGGGCGCCGGTCGCCCGGATGTCGCCCGCGAGGGCGGCGTCGAGCGGGTCGAACGCGACGACGAGGGTCCGCGTGTCGGCGGTCGCGATCGGGCCGTGCCGGTACTCCATCGCCGGGTAGGACTCGGTCCACGCCCGCCCGGCCTCGCGCAGCTTGAGGGCCGCCTCGGCGGCCAGGCCGACCGTCCACCCGTAGCCGAGGAAGTGGAAGCGGTCGAAGCCGGTCGGGTCGACCGGCAGCGGGTCGGTCAGGACGACCTCGGCGGCGTCCGCGGCCGCGGCCGGGTCGACGCCGAGATGTGCGCGCAGGTAGACGAGCGCCGTCGTCGCAAAGCGGGTCTGGACGACGGAGCGCTCGTCGGCGAAGGCGAGCACCACGGTGGCGGCCGCCGCCTCCGCGAGCGGGCTGTCCGCGAGCGCCGTGACCGCCACGGTCGGCGTGCCGGAGCCGAGCCGCTCGAGCGCCACGAGCACCTCGGTCGTCGTGCCCGAGCGCGAGAGCGCGAGCACCGCGTCGTAGGCGCGGCCGGCGGGGAACTCCGAGGCGGCGAACGCGTCGGTCTCGCCGTGCCCGGCCTCCTCGCGCGAGCGGGCGTATGCCTGGGCGATGTAGAGCGAGGTGCCGCAGCCGACGACGGCCACCCTCAGACCGTGGGCGGGGAGCGCGGGATCCGGCTCGAGCCCAGCCGCGTGGCGCCAGAGCGTCGGCTGGCTGGTCAGCTCGTGCACGGTTGCGCTCATATCGAGCGACTTTACGCAAGAAACGCGCAGAATTCAACAGCGAATGGGCGTGGGCCGCGGGTAGGATGGGCCCCCATGCGCCAGTCCGACCGGTTCAACCACATCATCACGCAGCTCTCCACGCAGGGCTCCGTGGGCGTCGGCGACCTGGTGGACGCCATGGGCGTCTCGGCGGCCACGATCCGCCGCGACCTGGCCCTGCTCGAGGGCCAGCGTCTGTTGGCACGCACGCACGGCGGCGCGGTCGCCCACGGCGTGCTCTACGAGCTCCCGCTGCGCTACCGCAGCGCCGACCGCCAGGAGCAGAAGTCGCGCATCGCCCAGGCCGCCGCGGCGCGGGTGGCCGAGGGCGCCGCGATCGGGATGACGGGCGGCACGACGACGACCGAGGTGGCCCGGGCGCTCACCGATCGGCGTCGGCTCACGGTGGTCACGAACTCGCTCAGCATCGCCTCCGAGCTCGCGGTGCGGCCGAACCTGAAGCTGGTCGTCACCGGCGGCGTCGCCCGGCCCGAGTCCTACGAGCTCGTCGGCCCGCTCGCCGAGGGGGCGCTCGCGACGCTGAACCTCGACCTCGTGCTCGTCGGCGTGGACGGCATCTCCGTCGGCGAGGGGTTCACCACGCACCACGAGGTCGAGGCGCACACGAACCACGCCCTGATCGACCGCGCCCGCCGGGTCGTCGTGGTCGCCGACAGCTCCAAGCTGGGCCAGGTGGCGTTCGCCCGCATCTGCGGCGTCGACGACGTCGACGAGCTGATCACCGACAGCGACGCCGCGCCAGACGAGGTCGAGGCCGTCCGGGCCGCCGGCCTCGAGGTCACACTGGTCTGAGCCGGGTCGTCTGCGCCTGGATCACCCCCCCGTCGGCCAGCGCCTCCTCGAGCGTCTCGTAGGTCGGCATCATGTTGCGCAGGTCGACCATGTCGAAGACCTTGTGCACGAAGCTGTCCGGCGCCGCAACCACGGCGAACCGGCACGCCGACCGGGCGCGGGCGTGCTCACCGCCGAGCGCGAGCGCGCAGACGACCGTCGAGTCGACGAACGTCGCCCTCGTCAGGTCGACGACGACGTGCGGCGCCGTGCCGAACTGGCGCTCGATCTCGTCGGACAGCGCGTCGACCGTCGAGAGATCGTGCTCACCCACGAGGGCGACCACCCGCACGTGCCCCAGGTAGTGGACGGCGATGCGACCTTCCTCAGCCAGTCCGACAGCCTCCCGAAGAGTCGTGGCGGCGACGCGGTGCGCCGCGTGGGCAGGCTGTTCTACCCGGACGGAGCGAGGTTAGCACCTCTGCCGCCGGCCTCCTCGTTGACGACGTGGGCGGCGACATCGCGAGCTTGCGGTTCGAGCGGCTGGAGACGTGCGGAGGGTGAACGCGCCTCCGGCTGATGCCGTAGCGATCGGCGAGCAGCGACTCGGCCCGCTCGATCCCGGGACTGCGCCCTGGAGGTGGTCGAGGTAGTTCGCATAGCCCTCGATGCCGAGCTCGCGCATCCGCTGGTCCGTGCGCCGCGTAAGGCTCGACCGCTTGTAGCCGGTGAAGTCGAAGTTCCGCTCGACCCGGACGAACTCGAGGAGTCGCTCGAACTCGACACGCTCGTCGGTCTGCGCCATGACCCCAGCCTATCCCGATGAGCGAAAGGTGTCGTCTCAGGCGATGCGGGCTGCGCGGAGCTGCCCGACCAGCCGCGCGACGTGGCGGATCGCCGCGGACTCGCATACCTCGACCTCGGCCCCGACCGAGCGGCCCAGATCCCGCATCCACCACGCGGCTCGCAGGCCGGCCAGATCGCAGAACCAGACCCGCCGCAGATCGACCACGAGCGGGCTGCCCGGCCGCTCGTCGATCGCCCGCAGGACGCACGCCTGGAGATCGGGCACGGTCGAGATGCAGAGCTCGCCCCAGGCCTCGACTCTGGTGGGCGCCCCCGGGTGGATCCAAACACCAAAACGGCTCATTGAACTCCTCTGCTCGCAATGGCAGATCGCAGAACTGGAGGTTCAACCCGGCGTCCGAAATATACCGCTCCGGCGAAGGGTTCGACCGATGCCAGTCGGGGTAGCCACGTTGACGTGCCGCATGAACTTGTCAAGACGCGATGCCGGTGGCGACTGCCGGCGGAGGCGGCGATGGTGCCGTACGTCCGGGCGGGCATCACCAACCTGGCCACCGACCTGACGGACGACGATCTCGACCGGATCCGGCTCACCGTCACGGAGGCGTGCGCGAACGTCGTCCGGCACGCCTACCCCAGGGATCCCGGCATCCTCGAGGTGGGCGTCTGTCTCGGCCGAAGGACGGTCGTGATCGACGTGTGCGATGCCGGGATCGGCACCGGCGCAGCCCAAGCGCGGGCCGAGCCCGGCGAAGGCGGTCTGGGCCTGCCGTTGATCGGCATGCTCGCCGACCGAGTCGAGATCACCCCGCATGAGCCGGGAACCTCGGTCAGAATGATCTTCGAGCTGCACTGACCACGCGGACGACCTCGTACACGGCACCGCGATCGACGACCACCGCCAGGCGGCCGTCGGCGTGCCCGGGCGAGACGACGAACCGGTCGGGGTCGGCGTGGACGCTGAGATAGCGCTCGACGGTGATCAGGACGTGCTCCCCGCAGTCGGCATGGCCGCACGCACAGGCCAGCTCGAGCTCCTCGTCGGGGCTCGCGCCGCCGTCGACGGCGAGCAGGTACACCTCGCGGTTCGCCTCCCGCACCACCTCGGAGAGACCGGCCTGGAGACCCAACGCAGCGGCTGAGGTCATGCTCCTCCCCCCCTTCTGACCGGCCGGTCGGTCGGGTTCGGGCACGATCAGCCGCACGCCGATTGCCGCTTCCGGTCAGCTGATGGTTCAACCGCGCCGGTCCTACCCTCGCCGCCCGGCGCCGCAAACCTCTTCCTCCAACCGGAGTCAATGCTCGGGCTTCACGTCCTGGTTCGTGATCGCGGCCATCAGCAGCAGGCCGCCGTCCGCGACCACCGACGTCCCGGTCACATAGCTCGCCGCGGGCGACGCCAGGAACGCGATCACGGCGGCGATCTCGCCGGCGTGGCCGGGCCGCGCCATCGGGATGCCCGGCCGCTCGATCGTCTCGGGGTCGACGTCCTCGTTCCCGGTCATCGGCGTCGCGATCTCGCCCGGCGCCACCGAGTTCACCGTGATCCCGTGCTCGGCCAGCTCGAGCGCCATCACCTTGGTGAGCATCCCGAGCCCGCCCTTGGCCGCGCAGTAGGCGGCCGAGCCGCGCAGCGGAACATGCTCGTGCACCGAGGTGACGTTCACGATCCGGCCGCCCCGGCCCTGGTCGATCATGCGCCGGGCGGCCCGCTACCCGCACAGGAACGCGCCGCTCAGGTCGACGTCGAGGACGGACCGCCAGGAGTCCCAGTCCGCGTCGACGAACGGCGAGCTGGCGCCTGCTCCGGCGCAGTTCACGAGCACGTCGATCCCGCCCAGCGCCTCGCAGAGCGCGTCGAAGACGTCGGCGGCATCCGGAAGCGAGGTGAGGTCTAGCCGGCACACCTCGGCCCGCCGGCCCTGGTCTTCGACCTCCCGGGCGGTGCCGCGGGCACCCTCCTCGTCGGAGTGCCATGTCACGCCGACGTCGAACCCGTCCTCGGCGAGGGCGACCGCGGCTGCGCGGCCGATCCCGGAGTCGGAGCCCGTCACGACGGCGGAGGCCATGCGCGGCCGTGTACCCGCGCGTCGGAGCGGGCAAACGCCCCGGGTCCGGGATCCCCGCCCGGCTACCGCTCGAGCTCGGCCTCGAGCTTCTCGAGCCGTGCGAGGGCGGCCTCGTCGAGGTAGCCGAGCGCGTGCCGGTGGCGGGCGTCTCGCTCGACGCGCTGGACCGGAAGCGGCGCCGCCGCGCGCCGCCGGCCGTGCGCCCACGGGCGCTTCGGCGGCAGTGCGGGTAGGCCGCCCGGGCGTGCCCGCGTGCGCGGGCGATCGGGCGCGCCGGCCGGCTCGACCGACGCCCCGGTGCCCTTCGTCCATGTCCGCAGCTGCCAGCGTTTCGCCACAGCCGAATTGTATGGTCGTATGGGCGCGACCGAGGACGTCGCGATGCGACCGTTCAAGCAGTCAACGGCGTCGCCCTAGGGCGGCCGGCTGGACGACGCGCGTCATCACCCAGCGGTGCTTGCCGATCTTGCGGTCGCGGTCGAAGCCCAGCTTCTCGTACGTCGAGAGCGCACCGTTGAAGAGGAAGCCGGCCGGCACCGACGCGGCGTCCTCGGGATATCCCTCGACGGTGCCACCGCCGAGGCCGGCGATCAGCCCGAGCGCGCCCTCGAGCGCGGCCGAGGCCACGCCCTTGCGGCGATTCCCCTTCCCCACGTAGCAGCAGGCGATCCGCCAGGCCGGCGGCGACCCGGTCCTGGTTCGCTCGTACGTCGCCCGGCTCTTGATCCGCGGCAGCTCGTCCGGCGGCCCGAACTGGCACCAGCCCAGACACTCGTCGCCGTCGAAGACGAGCGCGGCATGCGTCGTGCCGGCCCGGACGCGCTCGAGCTTGCGGTCGCGATTGCACTCGGCGGACTCCCGGTCAGGGCCCTCTGGATGGAAGCCCATGCACCAGCAGCCGCCGAAGACTCCGTTGTTCCGCTCGACGAGATCGGCGAACGCGGGCCACGTCGATTCGTCGAGCGCTTTGATCGTGTACGGCATGCCCGTAGCATGCCCATCCGGTCCGGCGGTCAGTCGAGGTAGCGCACGAATCCCGCGGCCGGCAGCCGCTCGGGCGGCTGCGCCTCGCGCGCCGGCGGCCCCAGGTGCAGGAGGCCCAGCAGGCGCTCGTCATCCGGCACGCCGACCGCCTCCAGGCCCGCCTCCGTGCGCAGCACCGCGGGCGTCCGCCAGTAGCCCGCCAGCCCGCGCACGTGCGCGGCCGTGAGGACGATGAAGCACGCACAGGCGGCGGCGCAGAGATCTTCCTGGTCGGCGACCGGGTCCGGTTGGCGCACGACCGACGCGACGATCAGCGTCGGCGCCCGCTCGAGCTTGACGCCACCGTCGTCGGTGGCCGCCTTCAGCGCCGCGAGCGCCCGCGGCCCGACGACGCGGAACCGCCACGGCTGCGTGAGGTGGTGGTTCGGCGCCCACCGCGCCAGCTCGAACAGCTCGTCGAGCGTCGCCCGCGGCACCGGCTCACGGCCGAACACCTTGTGGGTGCGACGGGAGCGGACGGCGGCGTCGAACGGCAGCATGTCGGCGGAGTCGGCCACGAAGGAAGACGGCAGTGTAGGCGGCGGCTGCGAGGGCTTCGCCGGCTTGACAAATGTATCACCGTGATATATCTTAACGAGATATGGAACCCACCCAGGCCACGTGGGCGATCCTCGGGCTGATCGCCCAGAAGCCGCGTAGCGGCTACGACCTGAAGCGGGCGATCGACCGGACGATCCGCCACTTCTGGGCCGCCAGCTACGGCCAGATCTATCCCGACCTGCGCCGGCTCGAGGCGGCCGGTTGGATCGCCGGCGACGACGCGCCCCGCGGCGGCCGTGCCCGCCGGATCTACCGGATCACGCCGGCGGGCTCGGCGGCGCTCGACGGCTGGCTTGCCGGCGCCGACACGCGGGTCGAGCTGCGCGACGAGTCGCTGCTACGGCTCTTCTTCTCGGACGCCCTTCCCCACGACCGCGGCCTCGGCCTGCTGGCCGCCCGCCGGGACGGCTACCGGCAGATGCTCGAGTACCTGCGGAGCCTCGACGACGGGCTCGGCCCCGATCCGCCGTTCGTCGACCTCGTCTACCGCTGGGCGCTCGACTACTGCGAATGGGGCGTCGCCTGGTGCGACCGCGAGCTGGAACGCCTCGCCCGCGCGGCATGACCGACCTGCCCGACCCGACCTGGCGGCTGCTCCTCTCGCGCGGGCTGCCGACGTTCGCGCTCGAGGGCGTCCTGCCGGTGCTGGCCTTCTACGCCGTGCTGCGCGCGAGCAGCCTGCCCGCCGCAATCGTCGCCTCGAGCCTTGCCGCCGGCGCGGTGGTCTGCCTGCAGCACCGGCGCGGCCGCGACATCGCGCTTGCGGCGGTCACGTTCGTCTTCATCGTCGTGCAGTCGATCGTCGGCCTGGCCGCGCACAGCGCCACGGTCTACCTGGCCCAGCCCGTCGTGCTGGGCGCCTGCTGGGGGATCGCCTTCCTCGTCTCCGCGGCCGTCGACAAGCCGCTCGTCGGCGCGTTCGCCCGGGCCTGGTATCCGTTCCCCGAGGAGTTCCGGGCGAGCCGGGCCTACCGCCGCGAGTTCGGGCTGCAGTCGGTCGTGTGGGGCGTCTACTGCGTGGCGGCGGCAGCGCTCCGCCTGGGCACGCTTCTCATGAGCGGCGTCGGCGGCCTGGTCGTGGTCTCGCTCGCGGTCGGCGCCCCCGCCCAGATCGCGCTCGTCGTCTGGTGCCTGTGGCACGCGCGGCGGGCGCTCACGAACGATGCGGAACCGACACCGCCGCCGCGCAGGCGCCCGTTCGCCGACGGGAACGAGGTTCAGATGAGCAGCAGCGTGACGCTGTAGACGGCGTCGTCGCTCGCCGTCTCTCCGCAGAAGAGGTAGAGGAGGCCCTCCGGGATGGTGGTCTTCTTGACGAGCTGCACCCCGAAGGTGGGCGTCTGCGACGTGCCGTCGGGGAGCGTCCACGAGCCGGTCGCCTCGCCGTCGTTGAGGTCGAAGGTGAGCTCGATCGGGAAGCTCGCCGGGGCGCCGCCGCCCGACTCGAACATCTGCGCCGTGGTGCCCGTGTTGCTCTTGATCACGCCCCTCGCCCCGCCGGCGGTGAAGAGGCTGATGTCGCCGCCGCCGAGGAACGAGTCGGTGAACATGTCGTCCGTCAGCCGGCTCACGAGGAACGAGATGCCCTCGTTGGTGCCGGGACTGATGTAGTCGTACACCTCGACCAGCGCCTGGCGGGTGGCGTGATGCTCGGATCGTTCGCTCGGCATCCTGCG
Source organism: Gaiellales bacterium (assembly GCA_036273515.1). GTDB lineage: Bacteria > Actinomycetota > Thermoleophilia > Gaiellales > JAICJC01 > JAICJC01. The sequence continues at coordinate 928 of DASUHM010000055.1, read as the reverse complement.
CTCCTTCGGTTGGGGACCGGCCCGCCCCACCTGCGCCGGTCGACGATACCTGCTCCAGGCCCGATGCGCTCGCCGTTTGACCCATCCGGTACGAGCCGCGTAGGGTGATCCCGACAGCGTTCTCGCGGTGGGGGTGGCATCCGATGACGATCGACTTCGATCCCGGCTATGGCGACGAGCCGTGGGCCGGGCTGTGCCGCAGCTATCCCGGCGGGGACGTGTATCCCGCGTCGGACTTCCGGGTCGAGTGGGGCCCGCTCTTCCACCGCGGCCGCCTCGACCGCAGCGCCCGCGTGCTGCTGATCGGACAGGACCCGGCCCAGCACGAGGCGATCACGCGCCGGATCCTCGTCGGCGAGGCCGGCCAGCGCACCCAGGGCTTCCTGGCCAAGCTCGGGATCACCCGAAGCTACGTGATGGTGAACACCTACCTCTACAGCGTCTACGGCCAGGGCGGGGCCAACGCCCACATCTCCGACCAGGCGATCTCGGATTACCGCCAGGCCTGGCTGAACGCCCTCGTCGGCGCCAACCAACTCGAGGCGATCGTGACCCTCGGATCGCTCGCGGACACGGCCTACCACCACTGGCTGCCCCACGCCCCTTCCGGGACGTCCTCGATCCCCTACCGGCACATCACCCATCCGACCGCGCCCAACTCCGGCGCGGCGGCCGGGGGCAACTACAACGCGCTCGTGCAGGCGATGCTCGCCAACTGGAATACCGCCCTCCAGGCGCTCCACCCGAAGATCAGCCACCCCGACGTGGTGACGCCACTCCACCTCTACGGCACGGCGTTCCAGTCGGGCGACGACGTCGAGATCCCCGCCGCCGACATGCCCGCCGGCCTCCCGGAGTGGATGCGCAGCCTGGAGAACTGGGCCGACCGCTCGGGCAGCAACAGCGAGAGCAAGCGGGCCACGATCGT
>DASUHM010000054.1 GCA_036273515.1 Gaiellales bacterium | reverse complement strand
CAGCAGCAGCGGCTCTGCATCGCCCGCGCCCTGGCCATCGAGCCGGACGTCGTCCTGATGGACGAGCCGGCCTCCGCGCTCGACCCGATCGCCACCCAGCGGATCGAGGACTTGGTTGCGGAGCTGAAGAACGACTATACGATTGTCATCGTGACCCACAACATGCAGCAGGCTGCACGGGTCGCCGACATGACCGCCTTCTTCAGCGTCGACGTGGCCGAGTCGGGCTCCCGCTGCGGCATCTTGGTGGAGCACGCGCCCACGGTGCAGCTCTTCACCCGCCCGTCCGACGAGCGCACGGAGGCGTACGTCACGGGCCGGTTCGGGTAGGGCCGGTGGCGAGCGCGGCGGACAAGGGCGAGGCCGGAGCCGGCGTGGCCGACCTCGCAACCCCTCGCCGCCGCCGTGCCACCGCCGCGACCCGGCGCAAGGCGCCGCCGGACCGGTTCCTCAACCGCGAGCTCTCCTGGCTCGACTGGAACGAGCGCTGCATCGAGCTCGGCCAGGACGCGGCCGTGCCGCTGCTCCACCGCGTCCGGCTGTGCTCGTTCATCTCCACCGGCCTGGACGAGTTCTTCATGGTGCGCGTCGCCGGGCTGGAGCGCCAGGCGGCCTCCGGGCTCGACGTGCGCTCCCCCGACGGCCGCAGCCCGCATACGACCCTCGACGAGATCGCGAGCCGCGTCCGCGACCAGGTGCGGATGCAGTCCGACCTGTACGAGAGCGCCCTCCTGCCGCAGTTGGCCGAGGCGGAGATCAAGATCGGCCGGGTCGAGCAGGCCACCCGGGCCGAGCTGCGCGCCCTGAGCGCCCACTACGAGCGCGAGATCTACCCGGTGCTGACGCCGCTTGCGATCGGCCCCGGCCAGCCGTTCCCGTACATCTCCGGCCTCTCGCTCAGCCTGGGCGTCTTCGTGCGCGACCCGGCCACGGGCGAGGAGCGGCTGGCGCGGGTGAAGGTGCCGGAGGGCCTGTCGCGGTTCGTCACGGTCGGCCGCGACGAGGTGATGTTCCCGCTGGAGGAGGTGATCGCCCACTTCTTGCCGCGGCTCTTCCCCGGCATGGAGGTGGTCGAGTCGGCCCCGTTCCGGGTCACCCGCGACGCCGACTTCGACGTGTCGGACGACGCCGACGACCTGCTCCAGGCGGTGCAGGTCGAGCTGCGCCGGCGCCGGTTCGGCGACGTGGTGCGGCTCGAGGTGGCCCACGCGATGTCCCAGCGCATGCAGCGGCGCCTGGTCGACTCGCTGGACGTGAGCGACCGCCAGGTCTTCCGCATCCACGGCATGCTCGACCTCGCCGACGTCTCCCAGCTGGCCGACATCGACCGGCCCGAGCTCAAGTTCGAGCCATGGGTGGGCGTCGCCCCGCCGGCGTTCGCGAGCGGCGACCGGCGCGAGATGTTCCAGGCGATCGCGGCCAACGACGTGCTCATCCACCTGCCGTACGACTCGTTCGCGACGACGGTCGAGGAGTTCATCAAGGCCGGCGCCCGCGACCCGGACTCCGTGGCGCTGAAGACGACGGTCTATCGCACCAGCGAGCGCTCGCCGCTGATACCGGCGCTGATCCGGGCCGCCGAGGAGGGCAAGCAGAGCGTGTGCGTCGTCGAGCTCAAGGCCCGCTTCGACGAGAGCCGCAACATCCACTGGTCGCGGGCCCTGGAGGAGGCGGGCACCCATGTCGCCTACGGCTTCCCGCACCTCAAGGTGCACGCCAAGACGACGCTGATCGTCCGCCGCGAGGGCCGCGGCCTGCGCCGCTACGCGCACATCGGCACGGGCAACTACCACGCCGTCACCGCGCGTGTGTACGAGGACTTCGGCCTCTTCACGTCGGACGACGACATCACCGCCGACGTGTCCGACCTGTTCAACCTGCTGACCGGCTTCGGCCGGCCGCAGACGTTCCGCAAGCTGCTCGTCTCGCCGTACACGCTGCGGCCGCGGCTGCTGGAGCTGTTCGCGTCGGTGGCCGACGCCGCCCGGCGGGGCGAGCGGGCGCGGATCCGGATCAAGGTGAACCACTTCACCGACGTCGAGATGATCGACGCGCTCTACGACGCGTCGCGCGCGGGCGCCCAGGTGGACATCGTCGCCCGCACCGTGTGCGCCCTGCGCCCCGGCGTCGAGGGCCTCTCCGAGAACATCCGCGTCCGCAGCGTGCTCGGCCGCTGGCTCGAGCACAGCCGCGCGTTCATCATCGAGGCCGGCGACGTCGCCACCTACCTGATCGGCAGCGCCGACCTCATGCCGCGCAACCTGGACGGCCGCTTCGAGGTGCTCGTGCCGGTCGAGGACGAGACGCCGCGCAAGCAGCTCGCGGAGATGTTCGACAGCCTGTTCGGGATCGCGGACTACTCGTGGCAGCTGCTGCCGGACGGGAGCTGGGAGCGGCTTCCGAGCGACGGCACGGGCGGCACCCAGCTGGCGCTGATCCGGCGCGCCCGGCGCAGCTCGACCGCCCAGGCCGCGCGTCCGTGAGCCGCGCTGCGGCCGAGGTCGAAACGGTGAACCATGACGGCGGGCGGGACATCCGACCGAGCGGTAAGACTCCGCGTATGACTGTCGCGGTCATCGACATCGGCTCGAACACGGGCCGGCTGCTCGTGGCGCGCAGGGGCAGTACGGCAGCGCTCGTCGCGGTGCGGAACGAGCGCACCGTGCTCGGCCTCGGCCACGAGATCGAGTGCACGGGCACCATCTCCGCGGAGAAGCTCGAGCCGACGATGGCCTGCGCCCGCCGCTACGCGACGCTCGCCCGCGCGCATGGCGCGGTCCACATCGACCTGATCGTGACCGCCCCAGGCCGCCAGAGCGCGAACGCCGCCGAGCTGGTCGCCGGCCTGAGCCACGTGACCGGCGTCTCGGCGCGCGTCCTCTCGGCCGAGGAGGAGGGCCGGTACGCCTTCGAGGGTGCCACGGCCGGGGTCACCGGGCTGGCGCTGCCGGTCGGCGTCTGCGACGTCGGCGGCGGGTCGACCGAGCTCGTGGTCGGCAGTCCCGACCGGGCGCCGGACGACCTGTTCTCGATCGACATCGGCTCGCTGCGCCTGACGAGCCGCTTCCTGAAGGGCGACCCGCCCTCGCGGCGCTCCGTCGAGCGGGCCGCCGACGAGGTGCGCGACCACCTCGGCGACCTGGACGGCGTGCGCGTCGCGACGGCGCTCGCCACGGGCGGCAGCGCCCGCGGCCTGCGCAAGCTGGTCGGCCGCACGCTCGACGACCGCCGGCTCGACCGGGCCGTGCGCATCATCGCCCGCCAGCCCGCCGACCGGCTGGCCCGCACCTACGGCATCCACATCGAGCGCGCCCACGTGCTGCTGGCCGGCGCACTCATCCTGCGCGAGACCCAGGCCGTCCTCGGCGTACCGCTGATCGTCGCCCGCGGCGGACTGCGCGAGGGCCTGGCCGACCTGCTCCTGGCCGAGCGCTCGGCGGCCTGAGCTATTCGCGAGGCCTATCCAGATTCTGGCGAACGCGAGCCCTCAGGTCGTGATGGCGGCGTCGTGCCCGATCGACGCGGTCAGCTCGTGACCGGAGTGCAACGCTCGGGGCTACAGCCCCCCGAGAAGGTCACGCAGCGCAGTGGTGTAGGTATGAAGCGCCGTGCGGCCCTCGCCGGTGAGCGCGATCGAGGTGCGAGATGCTCTGCCGTTGCCGGTCGTCTCGCTTCTGAGATAGCCGGCCTCCTCGAGCTTGCGCAGATGGGTGATCAGATTGCCAGGGGTCAGCTCGAGCATGCCCTGCAGGCGGGTGAACGACAGGCTCGATCCGGCAGGGAGCGCGGCCAGCGTCGCGACGATCCGCAGTCGCGCCGGGGCGTGGATCACCGGGTCGAGCGAGTCGGCCGTCACGCCTGCGCACGGCGGTGGCGCACGGCGTCCGCTGCGGCGTAGCCGACCAACGCGAGAGACAGGCCGATCCCGGCGGCAAGCCACGCTCCGCTCGGCCCTGCGAACGCGGCCACAACACCGGCGATCACCACCGCCAGGGCGGCCCCGAACTGCGGCTGGTCGGCCTTGCTCGCGGCGATCCCGAGGGCCGTCGTGCCGACGATGATCAGCGGCGCCGCGGCCGGGATCACCCCGTAGACGAGCGCATCGCCTGCCCCATAGTGCCTGAGGGCGCCCTGCAGCACGGGGCTGCCGAGTACGAACGACACCAGGATCGCGACCCCCTCGGCCTGCTGCTGCCTCACCGCAGGTCCGCGGACGCCCGCGGTCGCGCGTCGGTAGGCCTTCACCGACACGGCGAATGCGACGGCGACCGCCACGTACACCAGCGCGACCACGCCGAGGCTCGGCCCCTTGTAGGGGTGCTGCCCGCGGGTCGAGAGCCACAGCGAGCCGTAGGCGACGAGGACCACGGCGCCCGTGACCGCTGTAACCCACTGCGGGCTCAGATTGAACTGCCGCCGCGCCTCTCGCTCGGTCTGAGCGAGCAGCCGCGCGGCCTCGCGCGGATCGAGCCCGTCGGCGTCGTCGCTTCTCGTGCTCTGATGAATGTCGTGTGTTCCCTGCATGGTGCTCCTCGGTTTGCTTTGCTCGACAAAGCTAACATACTTTGCAGATCAAAGTCAAGTGGTGCCATGACACCGGCCCGCCCCTCCGAAGGGCGGTTTTCTCCAAAGCTTCACGCGATCGTCACCATGCGGAAACCCCTGCTCCGTTCCAGGCGGCCACAATGCTTGCATGGGTACTCGCTCGGCCTACGACCGCCGGATCGAGCAGCTCGAATCGGCCGTCGTGGCCCGTGGCCGGCGCGTCGCCGCCCGCCGCCCGGGCACCGCCGGGCCGCGCACGATCGACTCCGCCGAGCGTCCGCTCCTGCGCGACTCGGGCGGCACGCTCACGCTCGACGCCCGCCTGCGCCGGGTCGCGCTGCACGTGCTCGCGGTCGCCGAGGCCGCCCGGCTGCTGCTGCGGCCCGTGGACGACCGGCCGCGGACGCCCGTCGGATGAGGAACGGCCCGGCCACGGCTCGCCGCCGCCGCATCCTGGTCGTCGAGGACGACTCCGTCATCGCCACCGCCATCGCCGCCTACCTGCGTGCGGCCGGCTACGAGGTGGACGCGGTCGACGACGGGCTGAAGGCGCTGCGCCGGATCCGCTACGCCAGCCCCGACGCGATCGTGCTCGACCTCATGCTGCCCGGCGCCGACGGATGGCAGGTGATCGAGTCCGTGCGCGCCGATGGGATCGAGGCGGCGGTCGTCGTCGTGAGCGCCCGCGTGTCCGAACGTGACCGCGTCCACGCCCTGCGGCTGGGCGCCGACGACTACCTGTGCAAGCCGTTCGGCATGCCCGAGCTGGTGGCCCGGGTGGAGTCGGCGCTGCGGAGCACGGCCGGGGGCTTCCGGGGCTCGAACGGCGCCATCGAGACGCCCGGCCTCGTGATCGACTCGGAGCTGCGGCGGGCCTTCGTCGACGGCGAGGACGCCGGCCTCACGGTGCTCGAGTTCCGGCTCCTGCACGCGATGGCCGTCGAGAGCGGTCGCGCGCTCAGCCGCGACCAGCTGCGCCGGCGCGTCTGGGGCATGCCGCATACGAAGCGCGACCGCTCGGTCGACGTCTGCATCCGCAAGCTGCGGGCCAAGGTCGACTGCCGCTCCCGCGGGTACAGCTACATCCACACCCACCCTGGCGTCGGCTACCGCTTCGCGGCCGAGCCGAAGGGAGCAGGGGTGGAAGCGGATCCGCAGCCTCTGCGCACCGGCTGAGATACGATCACCCCCTGTGAGCAGCGAGCCTCAGGCGCCCGCCGTGGCTGAGCCCGACTCGAGCGACGCTGCGCTCGTCGACACGCTGCTCGAGGAGCTGGGCACCAGCCGCGTCGGCCTGCTGGCCGAGTTCGTGCGGGCCTACGTCCGGCGCGTCCCGGCCGTGCTCGTGGCCGAGCTGGGGACGAGCGGCCTGGCCGCCCACGTCGCCCATGTCTACTCGTTCATGAGCGGGCGCGAGCCCGGCCAGCTGGCCGTGCGCGCGTACAACGCCGACCTCGCCAGCGACGGCTGGGAGTCGGCCGGCTCCGTCGTCGAGGTGGCCGTCGAGGATGCGCCCTTCCTGGTCGACACGGTCACGACCGAGATGCACGTGCACGGGGTCCAGGTGCGCGCGGTCGTGCACCCGGTCATCGGCGTCGAACGCTCCGAGGACGGCCGCATCGAGGCGATCACGCCGGCCCGCGGCGCCCACCGGCGCGAGTCGGTCATGCACTTCCAGGCCGACCGCCGGCTCGACGAGGGCGCGCTCGAGAAGCTGCGCGCCGATCTCCTCACGGTGCTCTCCGACCTGCGCCTGGCGGTGCGCGACTTCCTGCCGATGGTCGAGCGGGTCGAGACGATGATCGAGGCCGCCCAGATGGGCGGATCGCGCTGGTCGCCGGCGGTGATCCAGGAATCGACCGAGTTCCTGCAGTGGCTCACCGACGACAGCTTCATCTACCTCGGCTACCGCGAGTACGCGATCTCCGGGGCCGGCGACGACGCCACCATCGCCGTCGTGCCGGGCTCGGGGCTCGGGGTCATGTCCGACGACTCCCGGTCGCGGTTCGCCGAGCCGGTGCCCGTCTCCGAGCTCGAGCAGTCGGTGCGCGACCGGCTCTTCAGCGGGCCGCTCCTGACAGTCGCGAAGACGAACCGGGAGACCGCGATCCACCGCCGCGCCCGGATGGACTACATCGGCGTCAAGCGCTTCGACGAGTCCGGCGCCGTCGTCGGCGAGCTGCGCATGATCGGCCTCTTCACCAGCAAGGCCTATGCCGAGTCCGCCCGCCAGATCCCCCTGATCCGGCGCAAGCTCGAGGCGATCATGCGCTGGGAGGACCTGATCACCGGCTCGCACGACTACAAGGCCGTGGTCGAGCTCTTCGACAGCTTTCCCAAGGACGAGCTCTTCGCCGCCCCGGCCCAGGAGCTGCGCACGACGATCATGTCGCTCGCCGCGATGCAGGAGGAGCGAAACGTGCGCGTCTTCCTGCGCGTCGACCCGATGCGGCGCACCGTGTGGGCGGTGGTGGCGCTGCCGCGCGACCGGGTGTCGACCGACCTGCGCGTGCGGCTCGAGCATCTGTTCGAGTTCCGCTACCAGGGCGTCGTCGCCGACTATGCGCTCTCGTTCGCGACCGACCCGGCTCGCTTCCACTTCACGATCCACGTCGGCGAGGGCGGCATCCCCGACGTCTCGCCGGTCGACATCCAGCGCGAGGTGGCCGCGGCGGCGCGCTCGTGGGACGACGCCCTCTCGGACGCGCTGGCAGAGGAGGTCGGCGAGATGCGCGGCCACGAGCTGGCCCGCCGCTACGCCGCGCTCTTTCCCGAGTACTACAAGAGCGCCTCGTCGATCCGCGCGGCCAGGTTCGACGTCCAGCAGTTCGAGCGCATCGGCGACGACTGCCCCTACGTGCTCGCGCTCCAGAACGAGAGCGGGCCCTCCGAGCCGCTGCTGACGCGCGTGAAGCTCTACAAGACCGGCGGCAAGGCCCCGCTGAGCGAGCTCCTGCCGCTCCTCGAGCAGCTCGGCCTGACCGTGGTCGAGGAGGTGCCGACGCGGCTCCAGGGGGACACGGCCGAGACCCGCTACCTGCACGACTTCGGCGTGCTCGGCCCCGACGGCCGGCTGCTCGACCTGGCCGTCTACGCCGACATCGTCAGCGCCACGGTGGGCGCGGTGTGGGACGGGCGGGCCGGCTCCGACTGGCTGAACCGGCTGGTCGTGGCGGGCGGCCTCTCGTGGCAGCAGATCACCATCCTGCGCGCCTACCGCGAGTACCGCCAGGTGCTCGGCGCCACGTTCACGTCGCGCTACCAGAATGACTGCTTCGTGCGGAACTCCGGCATTGCCCGCAAGCTCGTCGAGCTGTTCGAGATCCGCTTCGACCCGAACCGGGAGCGAGCCGAGGACGGCGCCGAGGGCGAGGACCCGGAGGCGGCGCTCGTGGCCGAGATCTCGGCCGACCTCGACGCCGTCGCCTCGCTCGACGACGACCGCATCCTGCGCGGCTACCTGGGCATGATCCAGGCCACGGTGCGCACGAACGCCTACGTCCGCGACGGCGGCCACCTCTCGTTCAAGCTGCGTTGCGCGGACGTCCCCAGCATGCCCCGGCCCGTGCCGCTCTGGGAGATCTTCGTCTACTCGCCCGACATGGCCGGCGTCCACCTGCGCGGCGGCAGCGTCGCGCGTGGCGGCATCAGATGGTCAGACCGTTTGGAGGACTACCGCACCGAGATCCTGGGCCTGATGAAGGCGCAGATGGTGAAGAACGCGGTCATCGTCCCCGTCGGTGCGAAGGGCGGCTTCGTGCTGAAGAACCCGCCGGCCGACCGGGCCGAGCTGCGCGACGAGGAGCGTCGCCAGTACATCACCCTGATGCGCGGGATGCTCGACCTGACAGACAACATGGTCAGCGGCGAGGTCGTCCATCCGCCGAACGTGCGCGTCCTCGACGGCCCCGACCCGTACCTGGTCGTGGCCGCCGACAAGGGCACCGCCCATCTCTCCGACACGGCCAACGGCGTGAGCGCCGAGTACGGGTTCTGGCTGGGCGACGCCTACGCGTCCGGGGGGTCGGATGGGTATGACCATAAAGCGCTCGGCATCACCGCCCGCGGCGGGTGGGAGAGCGTCACCCGCCACTTCCGCGAGATGGGCCGCGACGTCATGACCGAGCCGTTCACCGCCGCCGGCGTCGGCGACATGTCCGGCGACGTCTTCGGCAACGGGATGCTGCTCTCGCGCCAGATGCGCCTGCTGGCCGCGTTCGACCACCGCCACATCTTCATCGACCCCGATCCCGACCCGGAGGCATCGTTCGACGAGCGGGCGCGCATGTTCGCGCTGCCGAGCTCGTCGTGGGACGACTACGACCGCGAGCTGATCTCGGCCGGCGGCGGCATCTGGCCGCGCATCGCGAAGTCGATCCCGCTCTCGTCCCAGGCGCGCGAGGCGCTCGGGATCGAGGCCGAGCGGCTGACCCCGACCGAGGTGATCCACGCCATCCTGTGCGCGCCGGTCGACCTGCTCTGGAACGGCGGCATCGGCACCTACGTGAAGGCCTCGTCGGAATCCCACGCGGACGTCGGCGACCGCACCAACGACGCCGTCCGCGCCGACGGCCGCGAGCTGCGGGCCAAGGTGGTCGGCGAGGGCGGCAACCTGGGCCTCACCCAGCGGGGCCGGATCGAGTACGCCGGCCACGGCGGCCGGATCAACATCGACGCGATCGACAACTCGGCCGGCGTCGACTGCTCCGACCACGAGGTCAACCTGAAGATCCTGCTCGGTCTGGCCATCGAGGCGGGCGAGCTGACCCTCGAGGAGCGCAACGAGGTGCTCCAGTCGGTCGCGAACGACGTCGTCGCCCACGTGCTCTACGACAACTACCTCCAGGTGCAGATCCTGAGCCAGGAGACCGCCGTTGCGGCCCAGCGGATGGAGGCCTACGAGGACCTGATGGTCGAGCTGGAGGCGCGCGGACTGCTCGAGCGGACGCTCGAGTTCCTGCCGACGCCGGAGCAGATGGCCGAGCGGCGGGCGGCCGGGAACGGCCTCGTGCGGCCGGAGCTGTGCGTCCTCCTGGCGTACGCGAAGCGGCTGCTGCGGGAGCAGGTGCTGGCTTCCCAGCTGCCGGACGACCCGTACCTGGACGCCTCGCTGGCCGAGTACTTCCCGCCGGCCGTGGTCGAGCGCTTCGGCCATCTGATGGCGGCGCACCCGCTGCGGCGCGAGATCGTGGCCACGATCGTCACGAATGACGTGATCAACTCGATGGGGATCACGTTCGTGTCGCGGATGGTGGCCGAGACCGGCGCCGGGCCGGAGGAGGTGGCGGCCGGATTCATCGTCGCCCGCGACGTGTCGAACGCCCGCGAGCCGTGGGACGCGGTCGAGAAGCTCGACCGGGTGGTCGCAAACGACGTCCAGGCCGACCTGATGGACGGCGTCGACACCGTGGTCGCGCAGCTCGCCCGCTGGTATCTGACCCACGTGCCCCAGATCGACCTGCAGGCCGAGGTCGAGCGCTCCCGGGGGCCGTTCGCCGAGCTGGTCGCGTCGATGGGTGACGTCGCCACGACCGCCTGGCGGCTGGCCCGCGATGAGCGGCTCGAGCGGCTGCTGGAGCAGGGCGTGCCGCGCGAGGCGGCCCGCTTCGCGGCCATCGCGCCCGACCTCGTCTACGCGCCCGACATCATCACCGTCGCCCAGACGTACTCGCGCCCGATCGCCGACGTCGCCCACGCCTTCTTCGTGATCGGCGAGCGGCTCTATCTGGACGTGATCGAGCGGCGCGCGTCCGAGCTCCCCGCCGACACGCGCTGGCAGCGGCTGGCCTGGGCGTCGCTGGCCGACGACCTGCGGCTCCTGCGGCGCCAGATCGCCTCGGCGGTGCTGGCCGAGACCGGCGACGCGTCGATCGACGATGCCGTCGACCGCTATCTGGCGGCCCGCACCGACCCGTACGGCCGGCTGGCGTCGCTGATGACGACGCTCGCCGCGGCGCCGGGCGACGACGCCTCGGTGATCATGGTGGCCGTCCACCAGATCCGCCAGGTGATCGCTTAGCGCGGGGGAACCCATGGTTCCCCCGCGAGCCCCCTCCTTAGGAGGCGCCGCGGGGCGCTGGTGGCGCTCCGGCGAGAGCGCGGTCTCGCCTCCGCTCGCAGCTGGTGGTGTCTGGCTCCGCGAATGCGGTGCCTGGCACCGGTCAGCCCGGCGGTCACGAACGCCAAGGGATGGGCGGGATCGTGTGGGCCCCGTGCCGGCACGGGGAGGGTTCCCGATCGCGCGCGGGTATGGTGGGCGCATGAACCGGCTCGCCGGCGAGACCAGCCCGTACCTGCTCCAGCACGCCGAGAATCCGGTCGAGTGGTACCCCTGGGGTGACGAGGCGCTCGAGCGGGCCCGGACCGACGCGCGGCCGATCCTGCTCTCGATCGGCTACTCGGCCTGCCACTGGTGCCATGTGATGGCGCACGAGTCGTTCGAGGATCCCGAGACGGCCGAGGTGATGAACCGGCTCTTCGTGAACGTCAAGGTCGACCGCGAGGAGCGGCCCGACCTGGACGCCGTCTACATGAACGCGGTCGTCGGCATGACCGGCCACGGCGGCTGGCCGATGACGGTGTTCCTGACGCCGGCGGGGGAGCCGTTCCACGGCGGTACCTACTACCCGCCCCAGCCGCGCCACGGCATGCCCGCCTTCCGCCAGGTGCTGCTGGCCGTCGACAAGGCCTGGCGGGAGCAGCGCGGCGAGGTCGAGCGGGTGGGCGCGAACGTCGGCGAGGCCCTGCGCCGCGGCTCCGAGCTGGTCCCGTCGGCCGATCCGCTCTCCGACGACATCCTGGATGCCGCGATGCCGCGCCTGGAGACGGTGCACGACAGCACCTGGGGCGGGTTCGGCGGCGCGCCCAAGTTCCCGGCCGGGCCTGCGGTCGGCTTCCTGCTGCGCCGGCACGCCCGCGCGGGCGACGCCGAGGCGCTCGAGATGGCGCGCACCACGCTCGACGGCATGGCCCTCGGCGGCATGCACGACCTGGTCGGCGGCGGGTTCCACCGCTATGCCGTCGACGCGGTCTGGCTCGTGCCCCACTTCGAGAAGATGCTCTACGACAACGCGCTGCTCGCGACCGCCTACCTCGAGGCGGCCGCCGTGACGGGCGAGGAGCGCTACGCCGCGGTCGCCGAGGGCACGCTCGACTTCCTGGTGCGTGACATGCGCCTCCCCGAGGGCGGGTTCGCGTCGGCGCTCGACGCGGATACCGAGGGCGAGGAGGGCACGACGTATGTCTGGACGCCGGCGCAGCTGACCGAGGCGCTGGGCGAGGAGGACGCGCGCGTCGCCGCCGGCCACTACGGCGTCACCGACGCCGGCAACTTCGAGGGCGGGACGACCGTCCTGCGCGCCCAGGGGCCACCGCCGCCGGGCCTCGACCGGATCCGGGCGGCGCTGCTCGAGCGGCGGCTGCGCCGGCCGCAGCCGGGCCGCGACGACAAGGCGATCGCGAGCTGGAACGGCCTCGCGCTGGCGGCCCTCGCCCAGGGCGGCTGGCGGCTCGGCCGGCCCGACCTGCTCGACGCCGCCCGCGAGTGCGCCCGCTTCCTGCTCGGCCAGATGACCGGCGACGACGGCCGCCTGCGCCGCACCTACCGCGCCGGCAGCGCCCGCATCCCCGCCTACCTCGACGACCACGCCGCCGTCTGCCACGGGCTGCTCGAGCTGGCGCTTGCGACCGGAGAGCCCGAGTGGCTACCGCCGGCGCGGCGGATCGCCGACGACGCGCTGCGGCGGTTCGCCGACGGCGAGCACGGCGGCTTCTTTCAGTCGGCCGACGACGCCGAGCGGCTCGTCGCCCGGCACAAGGAGCTCGACGACAATCCGACCCCGTCCGGCAACTCGCTGCTCTGCCACTGCCTGATCCGGCTCGCGCGCATCTACGCCGATCCCGAGCTCGAGGCCCGCGCCGAGGCCACCCTGCGGCTGGCGGTCGACGGGATGCGCAACGCCCCGCACGCGTTCGGCCAGATGCTCTCGGCGCTCGACCTGTACCTGTCGGCGCCGCGCGAGGTGGCGGTGGTCGGCCCGGCCGCCGATCCGGCCACCCGGGCGCTGGCCGACGCCGTCCGCGACGGCTTCCACCCGACGGTCGTCTACGCCTTCGGCGACGGCGCGGACGCCGCCGGCATCCCGCTGCTCGAGGGGCGCACGCCGGTGTCCGGCGCGCCTGCGGCATACATCTGCGAGCGGTTCGCCTGCCGGGCGCCGCTGACCGACCCGGAGGCCGCCCGCGCGGCGATGGCCGCGTGAACGCCGAGGCCCTGCGCCGGGCGGCCGGCGAGGAGGCCGTGGCCCGCTATGTGCGCGACGGCATGCGGCTCGGCCTGGGCACGGGCTCGACGGCTTCGGCGATGATCGAGGCGCTGGCCGCCCGGCTCGCCGCCGGTGACGTCCGCGAGATCGCCGGCGTGCCCACGTCGGAGGCGACCGCAGCGCTGTGCGACCGCCTCGGCGTGCCGCTGACGACGCTCGCCGAGACGCCCGAGCTGGACGTCGTGATCGACGGCGCCGACGAGGTCGACCCCGACCTGAACCTGATCAAGGGCCTGGGTGGCGCGCACCTGCGCGAGAAGGTCGTCGCCAGCGCGGGGCGGACGATGATCGTCGTGGCCGACGAGTCGAAGCTGGTCGCGCACCTCGGCGAGCGTGCGCCGCTGCCGGTGGAGGTGGTCGAGTTCGCGCTCCCGGTGTGCGAGCGGCCGCTGCGCGATCTCGGCTGGGAGCCGATCCGAAGGGTTGCACCCGACGGGAGGCCGTTCGTGACCGACGAGGGCAACGCCATCCTCGACTGCCGCCGCGCCGACTGGGCCGACCCGGCCGCCCTGGCCGCCGCCGTGAAGGCGGTGCCCGGCGTGGTCGAGCACGGCTTCTTCCTGGGCATGGCGACGGCGGTCGTCGTCGGGACGAGCGACGGCGTCAGAGTGCTCGAGCGCGGGTCGCGCCCAGCCGCCGTTCCATGATCGCGACGGCCTCCGGGTTCGCGTCGACGAGCACGTAGCGGCGCCCCGTCGCGGCCGCCACCGCGCCGAGCGTCCCGGAGCCGGCGAAGAAGTCGGCGACGCGGTCGCCGGGCCTGCTCGACGCGAGCACCATCCGCCGCAGGAGGCCCTCCGGCTTCTGGGTGGGGTAGCCAGTGCGCTCGCGGCCCGACGTCGGCACGATCGTGTGCCACCAGACGTCGGTCGGGAGCTTGCCGCGGGCGGCCTTCTCCGGCGTGACCAGGCCCGGCGCCATGTACGGCTCCCGCTCGACCGCCTCCGCGTCGAACCAGTAGCCGTCGGGATCGCGCACGTAGACCAGAATCGTGTCGTGCTTGGCCGGCCAGCGCCGGCGCGGCTTCGCCCCGTAGTCGTAGGCCCAGACGAGCTCGTTCAGGAAGCAGTCGCGGCCGAAGATCTCGTCGCAGAGGAGCTTCACGTAGTGGGCCTCGCGGTAGTCGAGATGCAGGTAGAGCGTGCCCTCCGGATCCAGCAGCCGCCGCGCTTCGCGCAGGCGCGGCTCGAGGAAGCCGAGGTAGTCGTCGAAGCGGTCGCGGTAGGACGAGCTCTCGAGCAGCTGGCTGCGGTAGCGGCGGCCGCCGAAGCCGGTGCGGTCGCCGTCGCTCGCCGCCACCGTCCGCAGCCGCCGGGCGGTGCGCTCGCGGCCCGTGTTGAAGGGCGGGTCGAGGTAGATCATCCGGAATGCGCCGTCGGGCAACGACGGCATGACGTCCAGGTTGTCGCCGAGCACGATCTCGCCGTCCACGCCGCGTAGCATGATCGCCGCGACGGTCGGAGCCGCTCCCGCGAGGACTGGCGGATCGTCTGCATCAGCGCCGCGGGCAGCTCACCGCCGTCCACGCGCACGCGGGCGAGCGTGAACGGCGCCGAGCGCCGGGCCAGGCCGGGCAGCTCGGTGGTCGCGCCCAGGTAGCCGGCCCGGCGCACGGCCGCGATCACGGCGCGGTTATACGCCCCCGAGGGGTAGCAGAAGAACCGCACCGGCACGTGGAACAGCCGGCGCAGGACGACCCGGGCGCCGTGCACCTCGTTCCACAGCTGCTGCCGGCTCACGGTGGTCAGGTTGGGGTGCGTGAGCGTGTGCGAGTCGACCTCCCAGCCGCGTCGGATCATCCGCCGCACCATCCAGGTCTTGAGGCCCCAGCCGTGCCGGTGCAGGTTCGCGACGAGCAGGTTCAGGACGCCCGGCCAGTGGTGGCGGCGCAGGATCGGCATGGCCGCCCCGAAGTCGCCGCGGTAGCCGTCGTCGAATGTGAGCACGATCGGCCGCGCCGGGAGCGTTGCCCGGCCGTGCCAGGCCTGCCACATCCTCTCGAGCGTGATCGCCTGGTAGCCCGCCCGCGCGAGGGCGGCGACCTGCGCGGCGAAGGCCTGTCGCGAGACGAAGAGCTCCGGGTAGGGGGCCGACGGCGGCGGGGTGCCGATCACGTGGTACATGAGCACCGGCACGGGCGTGCGCAGCGCCGGGCCGTGGAACGGCCGGCGCGGGATCGGCACGGGCACCGGCAGGTCGCGGACGTCGAGCGCCTGCGGCATGCGGACGCGTTGCGGCGGGGCATGCTCGGCGGTGGCGTGCGTCGCGAGCACCGCTGCCGTGCCGCTCACCGCGGCGGCGGCGACCACCCAGAAGACGATCCGACGACCCGGCACGAGAGTCCTCCACGCGAGCGCGGGGGCCGGATTCTACGCGCTCATCGCTGCGGTGCGCTTGCGGCCGATCTGCTCGGCGCTGGGCCGGCGCACGTTGCGCACGAGCCCGAGCTTCTCCCACGTGGCGATCACGAGGCCGGACAGGTCGACCTGCCGCCAGCCGAGGCCATGGAACGCCGAGGTGGGGAAGACGTGGTGGTTGTGATGCCAGGCCTCGCCGAGGGACGGCAGGGCGAGCACCCAGTTGTTCGTCGAGCGGTCGCTGGCCGCGAACGGCCGGCGGCCGAACACGTGGCAGATCGAGTTCACGCTCCAGGTCACGTGGTGGTTGAAGAAGAGGCGCACGAGGCCGCCCCAGATGAGGCCCGTGAACGCGCCCGTCCAGCTCCTGGTGATCAGGCCGCCGAGCGCGAACGGGATGGCGAACGAGAGCACGACCCAGAGCGGGAAGAGGCGCGAGATCCCGACCACCAGCCGGTCCTGCCGGAGATCCTTCGCGTACCGCTCGACGTCGCTTCGGCTGTGGTCGAACATCCAGCCGACGTGGGCGTGGCCGAGGCCCCGCAGCCGGCCCCAGATCGAGCTCGAGAAGCCGTGATGGGGGCTGTGCGGGTCGCCCGCCTTGTCGGAGAAGGCGTGGTGGGTGCGATGGTCGACCGCCCAGTCGATCGCCGGGCCCTGGATGGCCAGCGAGCCGGCCACGAGCAGGGCCGCCTTGAGCGGGGCGATCGCCTCGAAGGCCCGGTGCGTGAGCATGCGGTGGAAGCCGATGGTGATCCCGAACCCGCAGATGACGTAGAGGCCGAAGAACAGCAGCAGGTCGGTCGGGCCGACGGCCTCGTTCCACGACATGGTCACGGCCAGGAGCAGCCCGATGAACGGCAGCACCGTGATCACGATCATCGCGATGTTGGTCTTGCGTTCGCGAAGCGGCAAATCGGGAGCGTCAGCGGTCATCTCGAGATCCTTTCGCCCCCGGGTTGGGGTCAGATTCGCTCGACCCGGCTGCCCGGGACGATGTCGTGGGAGCCGTCCTCCCAGCGGACGTACCCCTTGTGGCCGCCGTCGTAATCGCCGGCGAACAGCAGGAGGGTCGCCGGCCGTCCGGCGACGGTGCACGCGTCGTCGCCCGGCTCGTCGACGCCCCGCCACACGCGCACGAACGGGTTCTGCTCCCATTCGTCCCCGATGGTGGTCGGGTCGGTGTGGCCGGGCAGCACGCGGGTCTCGGGCGGCAGCTTCATGAGCACGTCCATGATCGAGTGGTGCAGGCTCTCGTAGCTGTCGTTCATCGTGCCGCCGACGGTGTCCTTGAAGAGGACGTCGGCGGTGAAGCAGTTGTCGTCGACCAGGAACGCCAGGTGCCCGGGGCTGTGGCCGGGCGTGTGCAGCGCCCTGATCTCGAGTCCCCCGGCCGTGACGACGTCGCCGTCGCCGATGTGCCCGGTGACGCCGGACATGCGGGCCGCCTCGAGCTCGTGTGCCAGCACCCGCGGGCGGAACCGCTCGATGATCACGCCCGCCTCGTCGATGTGGTCGCCGTGCGAGTGGGTGATGAGCAGGTGTGTCACCGTCAGGCGCTCCACGTCGGCCGTCTCGATCAGCGGCGCGACCGGCCCGCCGGCGTCGATGATGACGCCCGTCCCGCCCGACTCGTCGCCGACCAGGTAGGAGTTCGACAGCCACCCCGGGTTCATGCTGCGCTCGAGGATCACGACGACTTGGCTGCGCGCTGGGCGGCCTTGTAGGCCCGCTTCTCGGCCTGGTAGGTCGTGAGCGCCTCGGCGCTGTCGACGTCGCCGAGCGTGGGGTGGTTCGGCAGCGCCTCCTCCCAGCCGTCCGGCCGGTAGCCCAGCCGCTTCACGATCGTGGCGAAGAGGCTGCGCACCTTCATGTCGCCGATGCCCGGGAGCGCCGCCAGGCGCGCCTTCAGGTCGGCCGCGTCGGCGGCCTCGGTCCACACCCGCGAGCCGTCGCCGCCGTAGTCGCGCTCGATCACGGCGCACAGGCTCTGCACCCGCTTCGCCATCGCGGCCGGGAAGCGGTGGATGGCGGGGCGGCGGACGAAGACCTCGACGAGCTCGTCGGGATCGGTCGCGGCGATGCGGCCGGGATCGAGGTGGCCGAGCCGCTTCTGCAGCTCGATCGGCCCGGAGAACGCCTTCGGCACCGGCACCTGCTGATCGAGCGCGAAGCCGATCAGAAGCGCGTTGCCGTCAGAGGCGATCAGCCGGTTGGCCTCCGGGTCGGGCGTCCAGTGAAGCTCGGTCTCTGCGCGCGTCGCCATGCCGGCGAAGCCTACCCGATGAGGAAACGGGGTCTGACCCCCGTTATTCGGCGGGCGGGTCGCCGTTGCGGCCGCGGCCGCGCTTGAGCGACTCGTTGCGCGACGCCGCGACCACGATGAGCGCGAACGGAATGCCCCAGAACAGCGCGTAGAAGAACGACCGGAACGCGGACAGGTGGAACGCGATCACGTGCAGAACGAAGAGCAGCACCACGGCCACCGGCAGCGTGACCATGAACTGCGCCTGCCCCGGCAGGGCTTCCCAGCGCACGAGCGTGGGACGGGTCTTCTCGGCGAGCCACGTCTCGAACGCGGCCCACCAGCGCCGCGGCCCCCGCTTACCGGCGGTCACCGAGCGCGAGCCCCTGCTCGTATGCCGCGCGCACCTCTGCGGGCGTCCACGGCGCCGGCGCGACGGAGATGAAGTAGTCCTCGAGCGCGGCCGCGGTCAGCTCGTCGAGGTCGGACTCCTGGACGCCCGCTGCGGCCGCCGTCGGGAAGTCGAGCTCGGCCAGGATGCGGCGCACGGCCTGCACCGCCCGGGCGCCGTCGGTCCCGGAGCCCGGCTCGCCGAGCGCGTCGGCGATCCGCTCGAACTGCCCGGGGACGTGGGCGCGGTCGCGGTCCATCGTCTCGGCCAGTACGAGCCCGATCGTGAGCCCGTGGGGCATGCCGTAGCGGCCGCCCAGCGCCTGGGCCAGCGAGTGCTCGGCGCCGCAGTCGGAGATGTTCATGCACAGGCCGCCGAGCAGGCTCGCACACGCCATCTGCGAGCGGGCCTCGTGGTCGGAGCCGTCGCGCACGACCCGCACGAGCGCCCCGCCGGCCAGCCGGATCGACTCGAGCGCGACCCCGTCGCCGATCGGCGTCCGCGCGGTCACGACCATCGCGGCGATCGCCTGGGCGAGCGCGTCGACGCCGGTGTGCGCGGTGATGCCGGGCGGCAGGCCCCACGTCAGGGCCGGGTCGACGAGCGCGTGCTGTGCGCGCAGGTGGGGGCTCGCGATGCCCGCCTTGCGATGGGTGGCCTCGTCGGTGATGACGGCGCCGCCCGACACCTCGGAGCCGGTGCCGGCCGTCGTCGGGATGCAGACGAGCGGGATCTTCGGCGGCTCGTAGGCCGCGCCGCCCCCGGCGTAGCGCAGGTACGGCCCGCCCTGGCCGGCGACCAGCCGCGCCGCCTTGGCGGTGTCCATCGCCGAGCCGCCGCCGATCGCGACGACGGCGTCGCAGCCGGCCGCCCGGAGCGCCTCTGCCGCCTGCTCGACCAGCGCGACCGTCGGCTCGCCGGGCGCCTTCTCGAACGTCGTCGCGCTCGACACGGCCGCGAGCGCGTCCCCCACCCGCGGCACGAGGCCGGCGAGGCCCTCGTCGATCACGACCAGGGGTTGCGTCGCCTCTTCCTCCGCCAGGACGGATGCCAGGTCGGCGGCCACGCCCTCGCCGAAGCGGATCTTGACCGGCAGGTGATTCCGGAACGGTGCGACGGCGCTCATGCGTCCTCCAGTGGCTCGACCTCGTCTCCGACGCGCACGTGCCCGGGCTCGTCCACGTCGGCATAGATCCCGCAGTACACCTCGCCGTCGTCGTGCCGGCGGTACCCGGCCAGCCACCGCAGCGTGTCGGCGTCGCACTCACCCGTGTCCGGGTCGAGCGTCGTCAGCGCGCAGCGCGGGTCGAGCCGGATCACCCGCAGCCGGGCCGCGCCGGCGCGGACGAGGCCGCCCACCCACGCATCCTCGGCGTGCGCCTCGCAGCCGTCGATCAGGAGGGTCGGCCGGAACCGGCGCGGATCGAGCGCCTCGCGGCCGCCGTGGCGGCCGACCTCGTCGACGGACGCCTGCGACAGCACCGAGACCGCGTGCGAGTCGAGCCCGCGGATCCCTGCCTGCGCACGCAGCAGCCGAAGCGGCGTGCCGACGACCTCGGAGACAGCGTCGGCGAACGGCCCGTTCATGACGGTGGCCGGGAACTCCCGCCCCCACAGCTCGACCGTGGTCGTGCCGGCCGGCCGCGGCGTCGAGCGGACGCGCTCGCCGCCGGGCAGGACGAGCTCGAGCTCGCCGGCCTCGGCGTCATAGGTGCTCGAGATCTGCGCCAGCCGGCGGGTGTTGCGCTGGGTGGCGATGCGGCCCGTGGCGTCGGCCAGCATGAACTCGCGGTCGTGGTCGATCCCGTCCCGGCCGATCGTCGCCTCCGCGACCGGCGCCAGGTGCAGCGACTTCACCGCGGAGACGTTGATCGCGCGCACCCGGGGCATCGTGGCGAGTAGGTTACTGCCTCGCCCTTCGCAGGAGGACCCATGCCAGAGAGCCGTTTCGTCGCCAAGCTCACGGAGCAGATCGCCTACGAGTTCGGCGCCAGCCAGCAGTACATCGCGGTCGCCGTCCACTACGACGACGAGACGCTCCCCCGCCTTGCGGCGTTCTTCTACCGCCAGGCGATCGAGGAGCGAAACCACGCGATGATGATGGTGCAGTACCTGCTCGACGCCGGCGAGAAGGCGGCGATCCCGGGCGTCGAGGCGCCGCGCACCGACTTCGCCGACACGGTCGAGCCGGTCGCCCTTGCGCTCGACCAGGAGCGGCGCGTCTCGAGCCAGATCAACGCCCTGGCCGGGATCGCCCGCGAGACCGGCGACTACGCCGGCGAGCAGTTCATGCAGTGGTTCATCAAGGAGCAGGTCGAGGAGGTGTCGAGCATGTCCGACCTCCTCCGGGTGGTCGAGCGCGCCCGCGAGAACCCGCTCCTGGCCGAGGAGTACCTGGCCCGCGAGGCGACGGCCGAGGCCGCCGACGCCACCGCGCCCGGGGCCGCCGGAGGGGCGATCTAGCGGTGCCGGTCCCCGAGGCGCGCATGGCCGAGACCCCGGGCGGGCTCGAGCCGCGGACCGACGGCTGGTTCGTCGTGAACGCCGCCGACGCGTGCTGGTTCCACAACGACGCCTTCGGCGAGGGCTGCACGTTCGAGTCCCGCGAGCGGCCGTTCCCCCAGATCGCCCTGAAGCTGGCGGTGCTGCACCCGGGCAAGCCGAACTGCATGTACCACGGCGAGAACATCCAGGAGGACTTCCTCGTCCTCTCCGGCGAATGCCTGCTGCTGGTCGAGGGTGAGCAGCGGCCGCTCAAGGCCTGGGACTTCGTGCACTGCCCGGACTGGACCGAGCACGTGTTCGTCGGCGCCGGCGACGGCCCCTGCGTCGTCCTGATGGTCGGCGCGCGGCCGGACACGGAGGTCATCTACCCCGTGGCCGACGTGGCGCTCCGGCACGGCGCCGGCGTCGAGCGGGAGACGCCGTCGCCGGACGAGGCGTACGCGCCGTACCCGGACTCGGTGCGCGCCCGTCCTGACGGGCTCAACCTGCCCTGGGACAAGGCCTAGAAGCCGATCTGGTCGAGCGCCGGCAGCGGGCTCTTCGGCAGGCCCGGCCGCGGCCCGCCCGCGTTGTAGATCGCCGGGGCGACGTCGTTCGGCGTGTCCGCGTAGAAGACGCTCGCGAGCGTCTGGATCTGGCGGCGGCCGACGCCCAGCTCGAACTGGCCGCCGCCGTACATGCGCACGCCCCGGTTCTCGCAGGCCTCGATGCACTCGAGCAGCCGCTCGATCGTGCCGAACCGCGACGGCTTCACGTTCAGCCACTTCACCGCCACCGGCAGCGCGTCGACGTCGGCGAGCGAGTGGATCGGCGCGTCGAAGCTGAGCCGGTCCTCGGCGCCGCGCAGCGCCTCGCGGCAGTCGCCCTCGAGCGAGGCGTCCTCGATCACGACCTCGGGGAACGCCGTCGCGACCTTGCGGTAGAGCACCGGGTCGGGCGTCATGTCCACCGTCGTGCCGCGGTAGTAGGCCTTGAAGTCGAGCACCCGCACACGCCCGGTCGCCGCCAGCCGCGCGATCAGCTCGTCGTCCCAGTCCTCTTCGGGGTCGAGCTTGAACTCGAGGGCCGGGTCGACGTCGATCCAGGCACGTACGTCGGCGCGGGTGGAGGCGACGAAGCGCACGGGCCGCGCCTCGCGGCCGACTGCGGCCGCCAGGGAGGTGCCGTGCTGCTGCAGGGCGAGGTCGAGGATCGCGCTCTCGAACGCCCACCGGCGGTAGTCGCGCGAGGCCTCCATCGCGGGGGCCGCCGCGAACAGGTCGTGGCCGTCGAGCGCGGCTGACGCCGACCGCAGGGTGTGCTTCCCGGCGAGGGGCAGATCCTGCGGGAATCCGTCGTGGTCGGGGCCGGTGTACGTGACGTCCTCCCCCCGTCCCTGCAGGCCTTTTCCATTCATCACAACCGTTGTTGTGATACGCGTGAACCCGGTCGAGACGTCCAGGGACGCCCGCTCGATCTCGTAGCCGTCGATGCCGACCGCAAGATCGGCGATGGTGTCGAAGAGCGGCACGGCCCGAGCATACCCGCGCCCAGCTTGCCCGCGCATGACGTGGGGAGTACCGTGGCGGCGGGCCTCTGTTCCACGGGATCGGCGCGGGCGACGACCTCGGGGTCGCCGAGACCCCCATCGGCGGCATCGGCGGTCTGATCTGCTGGGTACGCCCCCGGCGAACGGAAACGGCACGCTCACTCCGGATCCGGCGCCGCAGCCGGCCCCGTAGCGCCGCCGACAGCCGCGTGGATGGCGAGCACGGCCGCGAGCGTGTCGGCGTCCTCGGCCCGCTTGTCTGGGCGATGGCGCTTGACGCGGGCGAAGCGCAGTGCGACGCCGCCCGGGTAGCGGGGGCTGCCCTGGATGCCGTCGAAGGCGATCTCGACGACGAGCTCGGGGCGGACGTGGACGACGTGGCCCTCCCGGCTCGTCTCGAGCTCGAGCAGGGCGTTCGTCTGCCATGCCAGCATCTGATCCGTCAGGCCCTTGAACGTCTTGCCCAGCATGACGAACCCGCCGCTCTCGGGGTCGCGCGCCCCCAGGTGCAGGTTCGAGAGCACGCCCTGGCGGCGGCCGTGGCCCCACTCGGCCGCGAGCACGACCAGATCGAGCGTGTGCACCGGCTTCACCTTCAGCCATCCGGCGCCCCGGCGCCCGGCCTCGTACGGCTGGGCCAGGGCCTTCACCATCACGCCCTCGTGGCCGCGGCCGAGCGCGTCGGCGGCGAACGCCTCCGCCTCCTCGGGCGACGGCTCGGACAGCCGCGGCACGGCCAGGCTGGGCGCGAGCGCGGCCAGGGCGGCGGCCCGCTCCGATCCGGGCCGGTCGAGCAGGTCGTCGCCGTCGAGGTGGAGCAGGTCGAATGCGACCGCGGTCAGCGGCACCGACGCCCGCAGGGCGGCGACGTCCTTGCGCCCGGCGATCCGGGCCGAGGTGATCTGGAACGCCAGCGGCCGGCCGTCGGGGGTGAGCGCGATCGCCTCGCCGTCCAGGATGCAGTCGTCCGCGGGCAGGCGCAGGGCCTCCTCGACGACCTCCGGCACGCGCGCGGTGATCTCGTCCAGCGTGCGCGTGAAGACCGCGACGTCGTTGCCGCTGCGGTGCACCTGGATGCGGGCGCCGTCGAGCTTCCACTCGATTGCGGCCGCGCCGAGCCGCTCGAACGCGGCGGCGACGCTCCCGGCGGTCTGGGCCAGCATCGGCAGCACCGGCCGGCCCACCTCGAGGCGGTAGCGGCGCAGCCCCTCGACGCCGTCGCGCAGCGCGGTCGCGGCCACGTCGCCCAAGTCGCCGCGCAGCATCAGCGCCCGGCGCAGCTCGGCCACCGGCACCGACGCGGCCCGGGCGGCCGCCGCCACCATCACGCCCTCCTGGGCGCCCTGGCGCAGCTCGCCCGCCACCAGGCCGCGCAGGAGCCGCTGCTCCGGCGCCGTCGCCCGGCCGAACAGCTCCTGCAGCGCCGCCCGCCGCGCGCCGGCCGATCCGGCGCCGGCGAGCTCCGCCATGCGCGCAAACGCCGCGTCCACCCCGAGCACCTGCAGCGCCGGCTCCGAAGCCGCCTCCGGAAGGTCGCGCAGGGACGCCCAGCCGGCGCCGGTCTGGCGCTGGAGCAGCCGTCCCGAGAGAAACGCGACGGCCGCGGGCACCTCGGCCGGGTCGAGGGCGGCCAGGCAGGCTGCCAGGCGGACGACCTTGGCGCTGCGGCCGGACTCCGCCCGCACGTCCTCGGAGGCCGCGGCGACGTCGGCGAAGGCGGTCACGGCCGCCCCCAGCGGGTCGTCAGCACCTCGGTGCACGTGTCGGCGAACGCGGTCGCCGTGCGGGTCTGCTCGAGGCCGGCCCGGCGGGCCAGCCCGACCCGGGGCGGCGCCGGCCCGCCGCGCAGCGGCAGCGCCCTGATCGGGGTGCCGTCGACGGCCCGCACCGGCTCGGGGCGGGCGTTCGCGAGCGTGTACCCGTACCCCCAGGCGACCAGGCTGCGCACGAGCTCCGGGTCGGCCACCCGCCGGGCCACGGCGGGCTCGACGCCGGCCGACCGGAAGAGGCCCAGGAAGTAGTTGCGCGAGAGCGGCAGGTCGAGCAGCAGGAACGGGTCATCCGCCAGGTCGGCCAGGTCCGCCGAGTCCGCGGTCGCCAGGCGATGGTCGGCCGGCAGGAGCGCATAGGGCGGCGCGGGCGCGAGCGGCGCGAACTCGACGGCGGCGTTCAGGCCCAGGTCGTAGGTGATCGCGACGGCGATCGTGCCCTCGCGCAGGCGCGCCAGCAGCTCCGCCTGGTGGGCGGGCACGAGCTTGACGAGCGCGCGCGGCCAGCGCCGCTCGAAGGCGCGGCACACGGCCGGCGCGACGGCGGGGGCGAGCGTGACCAGGCAGCCGACCGGCAGCGCGCCCGACACCTCGCCGCGCAGCGAGGCGGAGCGCTCGTCCAGCCGGGCCGCCGCGGCCAGGACGTCGCTCGCCTGGGCGAGCAGCTCGCGTCCCGCCGGCGACGGCGTGGCCGCCCGTCGCCGCCCGCGCACGAGCAGCTGCACCCCGAGCGTCCGTTCGAGGTCGGCGATGGCGGCCGAGACGGTTGCCTGGGCCAGGTGCAGGCGGCCGGCGGCGGCGCCGATCCCGCCGCCCTCGCAGGCCGCGACGAAGCAGGAGAGCTGGCGGAGCGTGAACCGTCCGGCCGGGTCATTCATCGTCGTTTCCGATGATAGTGGATGCGAAAGCCCGATTTGACCGATGTAACCGTGTGCGCGACGCTGCGGGGCATGATCAGAACTGGCGCCGAATATCGCGAATCGATCCGGGACGGGCGCCGGGTGTGGATCGACGGGGAGCGGGTCGAGGACGTGCCGTCCCATCGCGCGTTCAAGCCGATCGTCGACGTCCGGGCCCGCATCTACGACCTCGCCCACGAGGCGGCGACGCGGGAGCGGATGTCCTACGCGGACGCCGAGACCGGCGAGCGCTGCCCGGTGGGCCCGAAGCTCCCGCTCACCAAGGAGGACTGGCACGCCAAGCGGGCGGCGGTCGACACCGTCCTCGACGACGTCGGGGGCATCGTCACCCGCGTCGGCGACGAGACGGTCGGCGAGATGTGGTCGCTCTTCGACGGCCAGGACGTCCTGAACGAGATCGACCCGGCCTACTCCGAGCACATCCGCCACCACGTCCGCCACGCTGCGCTGGCCGATCCGTTCCACGTCTCCGCGAACACCGACCCCAAGGGCGACCGCTCGCGGCGGCCGCAGGACCAGGATCCCGACGTCCTGCTCCACGTCGTCCGCGAGACCGATTCCGGCATCGTCGTGCGCGGCGCGAAGTTCGAGACCGCCGCCGCCTACGCGAACCAGGCGTTCGTGAAGCCGACCATCGGCGACTGGGGCAACGCGCAGCTGTCCGAGTACGCCGTCGGCTTCATCGCCGACATGGGCGCGCCGGGCATCACCCACATCTGCCGCTCGGCCTTCGCCGGCAAGGGCCCGGCCGCCGACTATCCGCTCTCGAACGGGTTCGACGAGATCGACACGATGATCGTCTTCGACGACGTCGAGATCCCGTGGGGGAACGTGTTCTTCCACCAGCACACGCGGGCGGCGGCCTTCATCCGGGCAACCCTGCACCGCTACAGCATGTTCCCGTTCGTCCAGCGCCACCTGCGCTTCGCCGACCTGCTGGTGGGCACCGCCTACACCGGGGCCACCCAGACCGGGGTGAAGATGCACCAGGGCGTGCGCGAGAAGCTGGCGGAGCTCGCCTGCTACCGGGAGAGCATCAACGCCCACCTGACCGCCGCGATCGAGATGGGCGAGCGCAGCCCGGGCGGCCTCTTCATGCCCAACCAGCCGCTGCTCGCGACCGGGCGCGTGGTGGCCTGCACCCAGCTTCCGGCGATGATGCACCTGGCCCGCGACCTGTGCGGCGGCCAGCTCTGCGTCACGCCCGACGCGGCCTCGTTCGACGCCCCCGAGATCGGGCCGCTCCTGCACAAGTACTATCGCGTGGGCCGGTTCGGCGCCGACGACCGCCGGCGGCTGTTCGCGTTCGCCCGCGACCTCCTCAACTCCGACTACGCCGGCCACCGGCTCACCTTCCAGCTCTTCGCCCAGTCGCCCGCCTTCGCCCACCTCTTGCACGTCTACAACACCTACGACTTCGCCGGCCCGGCCGACCTCGTCCGCCGCTACGCCGGCCTGTCCGAGCCGCTGGTGGAGGGCACGTGAGCGGCGATCGCATCACCGTCGGCGGCCACGTCCGGGTGCGGCCGTTCAACACCCGCGACACCTATCCCGAGCAGCGGCTCGGGAACGATCTCAGCCAGGCCGTGATCGCGGGCAACACGATCTACCTGCGCGGCCAGGTCGCCCAGGATCTCGACACGCGCGAGAGCGTCGCGGTCGGCGATCCGGTGGGCCAGGCCGAGCAGGTGATGCGCAACATCGCCCGGCTCCTGGAGGAGTGCGGCGCCGGGCTCGAGCACATCGTCTCCTGCCACGTCTACCTCACCGACATCCGCCACCGCGAGCCGGTCTACCGCGTGCTCGGCGAGCACCTCGCCGGCGTCCACCCGGTGTTCACCGGCCTCGTCGTGTCCGGCCTCGCCCGGCCGGAGTGGGCGGTCGAGGTGACCGCGGTCGCGGTGCTGCCGTGACGCTCTCGCTGGTGGGCTGCTGCGGGCGCACCGGCATGCTGGGCGCGATCGTGGCGTCATCCAGCCCCGCGGTCGCCTCCCGCTGCGCCCGGGCACGGGCCCGCGTCGGCGCCGCGTGCTCGCAGAACATCACCGACCCGTCGCTCGGCCCGGCCCTGCTCGACCGGATCGCGGCGGGCGCCTCGGCGGCCGATGCGCTGGCGGCCGTCACGGCGGCGACCCCGCTCGCCGCCTACCGTCAGCTGACGGTCGTCGACGCGTTCGGCCGCGCTGCGGCCTTCTCCGGCGAGTGCACGCTCGGCCGCCACGGCGACTTCACCGCGGCCGGCTGCGCTGCGGCGGGCAACCTGCTCGCCGACGACTCCGTGCCCGCGGCGATGGCCGAGGCCTTTGCGGCCGATCCGGACGCGGACCTGGGCGACCGCCTGGTGGCCGCGCTCACGGCCGGGCGTGACGCCGGCGGCGAGGCGGGGCCGGTGCATTCGGCCGGGATGCTCGTGTGCGACGCCGTCACATGGCCGGTCACCGATCTACGCGTCGACTGGACCGAGGCCGACCCGGTCGCCGCGCTGGCCGACCTGTGGGCGCGGTGGCAGCCGCTGGCCGCCGTCTACGTCGCCCGCGCGCTCGACCCCGCGAGCGCGCCGAGCTACGGGGTGCCCGGTGACGAGTGAGGCCGCGCCGCACCCGCTCGATCCCCTGAGCGCGGAGGAGGTCGCCGCGGCGGCCGGGCGGGCGCTGGCCGCACCGGGGCTGTCCGACCGGGTGCGGGTCGTGTCGGTGGAGCTGCGCGAGCCGGACAAGGCCGACTACCTGTCCTGGAAGGGCGGCGGCCCGCTGCCGCCCCGCGAGGCTTTCTGCGTGCTGCTCGACCAGGTGCGCCGCCGCGGCGTCGAGGCGGTCGTCCCGCTCGGCGGTGGCGAGGTGGCGATCACCGACCTGCCCGAGGGGGTGCAGCCGGCCATCCACATCGAGGAATTCGTCGCGGTCATCGACGCGGTCCGCGCCGACCCGCGCTATCTCGAGGCGCTGCACCGGCGCGGCGTCGATCCCGCCGACGTGCACGTCGAGCCGTGGTCGAGCGGGACGTTCGAGCCAGGTCCGGCCCGCCAGGCCCGCGCGATCTCGTGGGTGCGCCGGGACGACCACGGCGACAACCCGTACTCGCGGCCGCTGCACGGCCTGACCGCCGTCGTCGACCTCGACGAGATGCGCGTCCTCCGCGTCGACGACGTCTCGCCGGGCACGCCGGTGCCCTCGGGGGAGGGCGGCGACTACCGCGGCGGCGGCGGCGACCCTTACCGCGACGATCTGCGCCCGATCGAGATCACCCAACCGCAGGGACCGAGCTTCACACTGGCCGGGCGCCACTTGGCGTGGCAGAGGTGGGACATGCGGGTCGGATTCCACCCGCGCGAGGGGCTCGTGCTGCACGACATCGGCTACACGGACGGGGGCGAGCGCCGCGCGATCTGCCACCGGGCGTCGATCGCCGAGCTCGTCATCCCCTACGGCGACCCCGGCCCGACGACGCACTTCAAGAACGTGTTCGACATCGGCGAGTACGGCCTCGGGCCGCTCACGAACTCGCTCGAGCTCGGCTGCGACTGCCTCGGCGAGATCGCCTACCTCGACGGGGTGACGAACGGCTGGGACGGCGAGCCGCGCACGATCCGAAACGCGATCTGCATCCACGAGGAGGACGCCAGTCTGCTCTGGAAGCACACCGACGACCACTCCGGGCGGGTCGACCGGGCCCGGTCGCGGCGGCTGGTCGTCTCGTGCATCGTCACGGTCGGAAACTACGAGTACGGCTTCTTCTGGTACTTCCACCAGGACGCCTCGATCGAGTTCGAGGGCAAGCTCACCGGCATCCTGCACACGGCCGGCAGCGTCTCGGCCGAGCGCTCGCCCCACTCGCTGCCGCTGGGCGACGGCATCGTCACGAGCCACCACCAGCACTTCTTCTGCGCCCGGCTCGACGTCGACATCGACGGCACCGCGAACGTGGCCTGCGACGTCGAGGCCGCCGCCGATCCGTGGGGCCCGGAGAACCCGGACGGGAGCGCGTTCCGCCCGGTGCGCCTGACCTACGAGCGGGAGTCGCAGGCGCAGCGGTCGGTCTCGCCCGACACGGCCCGGCGCTTCCGCGTCGAGAACCGCGCCCGCCGGAACCGCATCGGCGACCCGGTCGCCTACGAACTCGTCCCGGGCGACAACGTGCGGCCGATGCAGCAGCCCGACTCGCAGGTGCGGGAGCGGGCCCGCTTCCTCGACCACCACGTATGGGTGACGCCGTACAGGCGCGACGAGCGCTATCCGGCCGGCGAGTACCCCAACCAGGATGCGGGCGGCGACGGGCTGCCGCGCTGGACGGCCGCCGACCGCAACCTCGTCGACGAGGACATCGTGCTCTGGTACGTGTTCGGCGCCCACCACTTCCCCCGGCTCGAGGACTGGCCGGTGATGCCGATCGCGCGGTGCGGGTTCCAGCTGCGGCCGGTCGGGTTCTTCGACCGCAATCCCGCCCTGGACGTGCCGCCGCCGTCGGCCGGGCATGCCTGCCACCACGACGGCTAGGGCAGCGCGATCCAGCCGGGCGCCGGCCGCACGAGCCGGCCGGCGGCCACCAGTCCGTCCACCAGCGCCGCATCAGCCCGCTGCGTGAACGAGAACCACGAACCCACCTCCGCCTGGGGCGCCAGCACGGCCGCCCGCACCGCGGCGACGACCAGGTCGCCGAGCGAACCGGCCGAGGACGGGTGCGGCATGTCCTGATCCCACCGGGCGAGCACGCTCGAGTGGACGTGCCCCGACTCGACGCCGGGCAGGGTGACGCCGTGGCTGACCACGGCGCCGGTTCGCTCGAGCGGTCGGCGGGCGCGGCGCAGGCGGCCGGCGTCCCACTCGAGCTCCACTTTCAGGTCGGCGACGGCGGACGGGCCGGCGCTGGCAAGATGGCGCGCCAGCCGGGCCGGTTCGCCCGTTCCCGCGTCGGCCTGCGCCAGCTCTGCGCGGCAGAGCGGATCGGCCAGGCGGGCGACCGCCTCGGTCACGAGCAGCTTCTTGCCGCCGTGGATCGCGAGCTCGTGGACGCCGTCGCGCTGCGCCAGCTCCCAGAACCACGGGTACGCGGTCTCCGGCCACTCCGCGAAGCCGCCGCGGCCGGCCCGGTAGGGCGGCTGGTGGCAGGCCTCGAAAAGGCTCGGCAGGGCGCAGTCGGTTGTGCGGGTGAGCATGCCCCGATCGGCCAGGAAGTCGGCCGCCTCGTCGACGGATCGGAGCGCCCGGGCCGGGTCGAGCCGGCAGGCGAACGCGCGCAGCGCATGCAGCTCGGCCAGGGGAGCCGTCTCCATCCCCGGACGCTACAGGGGCCGTCCGCTTTGCGCCGGGCGAGGTACCATGTCGCCCGTGGAGGGATCGTCGCTCACTGCCACGCCTGCGTTCGGTGAGCTCGAGCAGCACCGGCGCGAGCTGACCGCCTACTGCTACCGCATGCTCGGCTCGCCGTTCGAGGCCGAGGACGCCGTGCAGGACACGCTGATCCGGGCCTGGCGCAGCATCGACCGGTTCGAGGGCCGCTCGGCGCTTCGGTCGTGGCTCTACCGGATCGCCACCAATGTCTGCCTCGACATGCTCAACAGCCGCGAGCGTCGCGCCCGGCCGATGGACCTGGGCCCCTCCGTCGAGCCCGTCGTGTCGAACCTGAACACGCTGCCCGAGGTGACGTGGATCGAGCCGATCCCGCAGGGCGCCATCTCCGACGGCGACCCGGCCGAGGTGGCCGAGTCGCGCGAGACGATCCGGCTCGCCTTCGTCGCGGCGCTCCAGCACCTGCCGCCGCGCCAGCGGGCCGCCCTGATCCTGTGCGAGGTGCTGCGCTGGAAGGCCGCCGAGGTGGCCGAGCTGCTCGACACGAGCGTGGCCTCGGTGAACAGCGCCCTCCAGCGGGCGCGCGCGACCCTCGACCAGACCGACGTCGTGTCCGCCGCTCCGGCCCAGCCGCTGAGCGATGCCGACCGAGACCTGCTGGCCCGCTACGTGGAGGCGTTCCAGGCGTACGACATCGAGAAGCTGACGGCGCTGATCCACGAGGACGCGATCCAGTCGATGCCGCCCTACGACATGTGGCTGCGCGGCCGGGACGACATCTTCAAGTGGTGGCTCGGCCCCGGGATCGGCTGCTCCGGCTCGCGCGTCATCCCCACGATGGCGGCGAACGGCTCGCCGGCGTTCGGGCAGTACAAGCCGAGCGAGACCGGCAGCGGCTTCGACCCGTGGGCGCTCCAGGTCGTCGAGATCGAGAACGGCGGCATCGCCGAGCTCACGTTCTTCCTCAGCACCGAGACGATCTTCCCGCTCTTCGGGCTCCCGCCGCGGCTCGAGAGCTAAGGCTCTTCCACCAGCACGTCGGCGAGGCCCATGAAGTGCACCAGCCGGCGCAGGTCGTCCGACGCGTGCTGCAGCACGACCCGGCAGCCGCGGCGGCGGGCGGCCAGCTGCAGCCGGGCCAGCGCGTCGACCGTGACGACGTCCGTCGCCACGCCGCGGACGTCGCAGAGGACCGTGTCGGTGTCGGCGCCCGCGAGCAGGTCGCAGACGCGGTCGCACAGCCCGGTCAGGTCGGCGCGGGTGATCGGTCCGCCGATCGCGAAGGTGACCGGCTTGGAGCGAGGGACTCCCATCTCCCGTTGAGACACCGGTGCCGCCCGGAATTCAGCGGTCGCAGAGTCACCGTACGCCGTACGTAGCGTCGTACGGTGTACGCTCTAACCTCCGCCGATTCGGTTGGTACGCTGTACGAATGCCCTCCCAGAGCGCACCAGGGCCGATCTGGACGAGACCCGAGTCCGCCGGGCGCGGGGCCAGGATCCGACGTGACGACATCGCGCGGGCCGCGCTGGCCGTCGCAGATCGCGACGGCTTTGCCGCCGTCTCGATGCGCCGGCTCGCCCGCGAGCTGGGTGTCGGCACGATGTCGCTCTACCACTACCTGCGCACGAGGGACGACCTGCTCGAGCTGATGGACGACTCCGTCATGGGCGAGCTCCTGGTGCCTGCGGAGGCGCTTCCGGAGGGCTGGCGCGAGGCGCTCACGGCCATCGCCCGCCGCACCCGCGATGCGTGGGCCCGGCATCCCTGGGCGATCGACTCCCTGCGCGGCGAGCGCTTCGGCCCGAACGCGATGGCGCACGTGGAGCAGTCGCTCGCCGCCGTGGCGCCGATGCGGCTAACACCGGTGCAGCGTCTCGAGGTGATCGGCATCGTCGACGATTACGTCATGGGATGTTGCATCAGCATGAGCGCCGGCCGCTCGACGCTCTACGAGGACGACGGCGGCGCCGCGGCCTACGAGGCGATCCTCGACCACGTCGAAGACCGGCTCGAGCACGGCGATTTCCCGCAGACACGGGCGTTGGTGGGGGATGGCGACATCCGCGCGAACTGGGAACAGCTGGCCGCAGAGACGATGGAACGCGATCGCTTCGAGATCGGTCTCGCCCGCCTGCTCGACGGAATCGAGCTCGCCTACGTGCGCGAAACGCTCGATTCGTAGCGTCAGCGAATTTGCGTTATGCCGCCGACTCGGCGCGGACGATCGCCGCGCCGGCGACCAGCGATTCGAGCTTCCCGTACGCCGAGTCGCGGGGCAGGTACTTCATGCCGCAGTCGGGCGCCGCGACCAGCTCCTCCGGCCGTTTGTAGGGGAGCGCGCGCCGTATTCGGGCGGCGATCGTCTCGGGCGTCTCGACCGACTCGTCGTCGAGGTCGATCACGCCCAGGATGATCGTCTTGCCGGGCAGCGTCCCCAGCACGGCCGTGTCGATCCCGGACTGGCCGGTCTCGATCGAGATCTGGTCGCACGGGCACGCGGAGAGCTCCGGCAGGAACGAGTAGGCCGACGGGCGGTCGTGGATGATCGCGGCGTAGCCGAAACAGATGTGCACCGCGGTCGTCCCCCCGATCCCCTCAAGCGCCCGCTGGAGCGCCGCCACGCCGAACTCACGCGCCTTCTCGGGCCGCGCCTGCA
Source organism: Gaiellales bacterium (assembly GCA_036273515.1). Classification (GTDB taxonomy): domain Bacteria; phylum Actinomycetota; class Thermoleophilia; order Gaiellales; family JAICJC01; genus JAICJC01. Next base: position 47,748 of record DASUHM010000054.1, on the reverse strand, counting down.
TGTACGGCTCGTCGATCTGGACGATGTCCGCGCCGGCGGCGAAGAGGTCGGCGATCTCGTCGTGCACGGCGCCGGCGTAGGCGAGCGCGAGCTCGGCGTCCTCCTCGTAGAAGTCGTTCTGGGCCTGCTGCGACATCGTGAAGGGCCCTGGCACGGTGATCTTGATCGGCCGGCTCGTGCTCGCCCGCAGGAACTGGACATCGCGCACCTGGACGGGATGCCTGCGCGCGATCGGCCCGACGACCCGCGGCACCGGGTTGGGATGGCCGCTGCGGTCGAGCGCGGTGCCGGGGTTGTCGATGTCGATCCCGTCGAGCGCCGTCGCGAAGCGGTTGGAGTAGCTCTCGCGGCGGGCCTCGCCGTCGGTGATGATGTCGAGACCGGCCCGTTCCTGGTCGCGGATCGCGAGCAGGCTGGCGTCGTCCTGGGCCTGCTCGAGGTACTTCGGGTCGACCCGCCACAACTCGCGGGCACGCACCCGAGGCGGGAACCGGTGGCGGAGGCGCTCGCGGTCGATCAGCCAGTCCGGCTGGGCGTAAGATCCCACGAGGCTGGTGGGAAGGGCCGCGGGGAGGGACGGGGCCGCCATCGCCCCGGAACGCTACACGACCCATCCGGATTCCGCGGTGAACCGGTCGCCGGCCAATTCGAAGCGTAAGCAGAAATCGATTTGATCGTTGCGATGCGATCACTGATTTACCTCCTGGAAGGTCGTTACATAACGTGGACGTGAGCGATGCAAACGCGCTCTGGGAGCGGGGTGCGGCGTTCGTCGACGGCGAGTTCTGCCCGATCGACGAGGCGCGTATCTCGGTGGTCGACCTCGGCGTTACGCGAGGTGACTGCACGTACGACGTCGTGCACGTCTGGGACGGCCGCTTCTTCCGCCTCGACGCGCATCTCGACCGCTTCACGGCGAACATGCGCCGTCTGCGGCTCGATCCGGGCGTCGACCGGGCGGCGATCGAGGACGTCCTGCACGGGTGTGTGCGCCGCGCGGGCCTGCGATCGGCCTACGTGTCGATGACCTGCACGCGCGGGCGCCTGCCCCAGGGCAGCCGCGACCTGCGCACGGCCAAGAACAGCTTCTACGGCTACGCCGTCCCGTTCGTCTGGATCGCGACGCCCGAGCAGCAGACGACGACCGGCGTCGGCCTGTGGATCTCGGACATCCCCCGCATCCCGCCTGACAGCGTCGACCCGCTCGTCAAGAACTCTCACTGGCTCGACATGGACATGGCCCTGTTCGCCGCATACGAGCACGACGTCCAGCTCGTCGTCCTGCGCGACCGTGAGGGCGGCGTGACCGAGGGGCCGGGCTTCAACGTGTTCGCGCTCGTCGACGGCGCCTGGCGCACGCCCGCCGCCGGGACGCTCCACGGCATCACCCGGCGCACGGCGATCGAGCTCATGCGCGAGGCCGGCGCGCCGGTCGAGGAGGGGGCCCTTCCGGCTGACGATGTGCGCCGGGCCGACGAGGTGTTCGTCACCTCCACGGCCGGGGGCGTGATCCCCGTGACCGCCGTGGACGGGAGCCCGGTCGGGACGGGCGCGCCGGGCGCGCGCACGCTCGACCTGCGCGAGCGCTACTGGGCGCGCCACGCCGACCCGGCGTATACGACCGCGGTGCGGTACGACGGCTAGCGGCGAGCCCGCGTGGCCGGGCCCGGACGCCTCGCGCGTCGGCCTGGGTTGCATGCGGCTCTCGACCGACCCGGATCGCTCCGAGGCCCGCGCGCTCGAGACGATCGCGGCCGCGCTCGACGCCGGGATCACGGTGTTCGACACCGCCCGGGCGTACGGGCTCGACGCCGCCGACCTCGGGCACAACGAGCGCCTGCTCGTCCGCGCCCTGCGCGCCTGCGGGGCGGCCGACCGGGCGCACATCGTCACCAAGGGCGGGATGACGCGGCCGGAAGGTGCCTGGGTCGCGGACGGCCGGGCCAGGGCGGTCAGGGCCGACTGCGAGGCCAGCCTGGCCGCCCTGGACGGCGTCCCGATCGCCTGCTACCTGCTCCACGCGCCCGACCCGCGCACGCCGTGGCGAACGTCGCTTCGGGCGCTCGCCCGGCTCGCCGACGAGGGGCTCGTGCGCCGCGTCGGCGTCGCGAACGTGAGCCGCGACCAGCTGGACGAGGCGCTCGCGCTCGCGCCGATCGCGGCCGTCTCGGTCGCGCTCGGCCCGCTCGACGACCGGGCGCTGCGCGGCGGGGTGGTGGAGCGCTGCGCCGAGGCCGGCATCGCCGTGATCGCCCATGCGCCGCTGGGCGGCCCCCGCCGCGCGCCGGCGCTGGCCCGCCGGACCGAGCTGGCCGCGGTCGGCGGGGCGCGCGGCCTGACCGCGGCCGAGGTGGCGCTGGCCTGGCTGCTCGACCTCTCGCCGCTCGTTGTGCCGATCCCGGGCGCCCGCCGGCCGGAGACGGCGCGCTCCGCGGCCCGGGCGGCCTCGGTCATCCTCGGCGATGACGAGCGGGAGCGCCTGGCCCGGGCGTTTGGGACGGTCCGGCGGGCACCGCGCCGCAAAGCAGCAGGCGGCGGGGAGGCGGTGATCGTCATGGGCATCCCCGGCGCGGGCAAGACCCGCCTCGCGCGTGAGTACGCCGAGCGCGGCTACGAGCGCCTGAACCGGGACGAGCGCGGCGGGTCGCTGAAAGCGCTTGCGACGGCCCTCGACGAGCGCCTGGCGGCGGGCGCCCGCCGGGTCGTCCTCGACAACACCTACCTGACCCGGGCGGCGCGCAGCCACGTCGTCGACGCCGCCGCCCGCCACGGCCTCGAGGTGCGCTGTGTCTGGCTGCGGACGCCGCTCGCCCAGGCCCAGGTGAACATGGTGGAGCGGCTGCTCGAGCGCTTCGGGGCGCTGCCGACGCCCGCCGAGCTGCGGGCGGCGGCTCGCAAGGAGCCATGGCTGCTCGCGCCGACGGGGCAGATGCGGACCGTGCGAGAGCTGGAGCCGCCGGCGCTCGACGAGGGCTTCGCGGCCGTCGAGGAGATCGACTTCGCGCGGGTGGCGTCAGCTGTCCGGCCCGGCGGCGTCCTCGTGGCGGCGGCCGCCCTCGAGCGCCCGGCGTGGCGCGGGGCGATCACGGCGGTTGACCCGGCGGCGCCCCACCTCGTCTTCGACTGGGCGCCGGATGGCGGGTCGGCCGCAGAGGAAGCCGCGGACGTTCTCCAAACTGCCGTGCAAGGGCCGGTCGAGCACGCCGCCTGCCCGCATCCCGGCGGCCCGCCGCGGTGCTGGTGCCGGCCGCCGCTGCCCGGCCTCGCGCTTGCGTTCTGCCGGGCGCACACGCTCGATCCGGCTCGCTCGACCGTGGTCGGGACAGCCCCCGCGCACCGGACGCTCGCGGCTGCGCTCGGCGCCCGCCACGTCGACGTGCGATGAGATCGGGAGCCCCGCCCGGTCACCCTGGCGATGACCGAGACGCGACGGAGGTGCTCGAGACATCACCGGCCCCGACGACCGCCGCGGTGCCGGCCTCGGCGACGGCGGTGAGCGGCTGCACTACTGGGTCTTCGGCGGCCCGTGGACGTACGGCAACGAGGGCCGCGGCGCGCCGGCCGAGGTCGACCAGGCATACATGGAGGACGTGTTCTCGTCCGGAGGTCGAGTCGCCGTTCGCGATGCATATCCGCTACCGGGTCAGGCGCGCGGCGAGTACGATCGCACCGTGAGCTCGCCCGGTCAGCTGCTGGCCTTCATGGCCCTGTCGTTCCTGATCATCGTGATCCCGGGGCCGAGCGTGCTCTTCGTGATCGGCCGGGCGCTGGCCTACGGGCGGCGGACGGCGCTCGCATCGGCGCTCGGGAACGAGCTAGGGATGCTCGTGCTGGCGACGCTGGTCGCGGTCGGCGTCGGCCCGGTGGTGCAGCGGTCGGAGCCGGTCGTGACGCTCATCCGCCTCGTCGGCGCGGTCTACCTGATCTACCTCGGCGTCCGGGCCTGGCGGGAGCGGGCCCGGCTGGCGATCTCCGAGGCGGAGCTCCAGCCGCAGGATCCGTGGCACGCGATCCGCGACGGCTTCGTCGTCGGTGTCGCCAACCCGAAGGCGATCCTCTTCTTCACGGCCATCCTGCCCGGCTTCGTCGATCCCGGCCGCGGCCACGTCACGCTGCAGCTCTTCCTGCTCGGCGTGATCTTCGCGCTGATCGCGCTCGCCTCCGACTCCGTCTGGGGCCTGGCCGCAAGCCAGGCGCGGCAGTGGTTCGGGCGCTCGCCGCGGCGGCTCGCCATGGTCGGCGGCTCGGGCGGCCTGGCGCTGATCGGGCTCGGCGTCGGCATCGTCGTCACTGGGCGGCGGCACTGATGGCGAGCGCGATGCAGGAGACCATCGCCTCGCAGCCGGACGAGCTGCGCCGGCTACTGGACGACGACGCGGCCATCGCCCCGGCCGCCGAGCGGCTGCGCGGCCGCCGCGTCCTTCTGGTCGGGACGGGCACGAGCTGGCACGCCGCCGGCATCGGCGCCTGGTTCCTGCGCGCGGCCGGCGTCGAGGCGTGGGCGGTGCAGGCGATGGACGCGGCCCTGTCGTGCCCGCGGCCGGCGGCCGACGACGGCCTGATCCTGCTCAGCCACCGCGGCACCAAGCGCTACACGACCGCCGTCGTCGAGCGGGCCCGATCGGCCGGCGCCGCCGTCGTCTCGATCTCGGCCCGTGGGGTCGCCGGCGCCGACATCGAGACCGTCGAGCCGGAGCGCTCCTCCGCGTTCACCGCCAGCCATCTGGGCGCGCTGATGCGCCTGGCGCAGTTGAGCGTCGCGCTCGGCGGCGACCTGGGGGGTCCGCTGGCGGGCGTGCCCGATGCCGTCGCCGGCATCGTCGACGGCCCGCCGATCGGCGTCGAACCGCCGGCACGGTCGCTCGAGTTCATCGGTGCCGGCCCCAACCAGTGGACGGCGGCCGAGGGCGCGCTCAAGATCCGGGAGACCGCCTACGTGGCGGCGTCCGGACTGGCCGTCGAGCAGTACCTGCACGGCCCGTCGGTCGCGGTCGGGCCGAGCGACACCCTCGTCGCCCTGAACGGCGGCGGCCCGGGCGAGGAGCGGCTGCTCGCGGTCGCCCGCGGCGCCGAGTCGTGCGGCGTGACGGTGCGGCTGATCGAGGCCAAGGCCGGCGGCGAGCTCCTGTCGGTGTTCCCGCTGACCGCCGCCGTGCAGCGCATCGCCCTCGAGGCCGCCGAGTCGCTGGGAACGAATCCAGACAGCTTCGGGCGCGACCTCCCGGCCCGCGCGCACGCGCTCGACGGCATCGACCTCTAGGGCCCGAGCGACGGCAGCCACGTGAGGCAGCACTGCACGTCGCGACCGACGGCGTGCAGATCGCGGCCGGCCGTGGTGACGAGGTAGGCACCCGGCTCCTTCGTCGCGGAGAGCAGCGCGAGCTCGTGACCATCCGGCGACCACGCCAGGCCGTCCGGCGTGATGCACCGGCGCCCGGCGCAGGCCCGCACCACCTTGAGGCGTCCGGCCGGCGTGGCGACGATCACGTTCGCGCTGCGCTCGATCCGGGGGATGTAGGCGAGCCGGGACCCGTCGGGCGACCAGGCCGGGTTCATGATCTGGTTGCAGAGGTTCCCGGTACAGGTCGCCAGCGTGTGCAGGCCGGAGCCGTCCGGGTGCATCAGCTCGATCGTCGTCCACGGCTGCCGGGGATGGGCGTGGCCGAACGGCACGGCATGACGGCTGAAGGCGATCCAGCGGCCGTCCGGCGACCACCGGGCCGCCGAGTCGTAGAAGCAGGCCCGAAGCGGCGGGTGGCCGGGCCGGCAGTGCGGCTGCGTCAGCTGGTGGGCGTCCGTGCCGTCCGGCCGAGCGACCCAGATGCGGCTCGGAAGTGGACCGAGCCCGAAGAAGTCGATCACGTCCATGTTCGAGAAGAGAAGCCGCGAGCCGTCCGGCGACCATTGCGGATCGGCCAGGCCCTGCCCGCAGGTGACCTCGGCGCAGACCGCCCGGAAGCCGGTGCCGTCGGCGTTCATGACCGCGATCTCGCCGGCCGTCCCGGTGAAGTGCGAGTCGATGTCGGTCACGAACGCGATCCGGCGCCCATCCGGCGACCAGGCGAACCCGTGGGGATCGCACGCGAGCGAGCAGCGCCGGATCAGGCGCGGCCGTCCGCCCCCGCGCGCGACGAAGACCTCGACGCGGTTCTTGCTGCGGCGCGCAAACACGAGATCGCGGCCGTCCCGGCTCCAGGCCGCGTCGACGACCGGCGGCCGCCCCCGCGTGACGGGCCGGGCCTTCCCGCCCTGCGGGGAGACGGCAACGACGTTGGCGCCCGCGGAGCCGGGCACCGGCGCCACGAACGCCACAGGGCCGCGCGCGATCGCCTCCGGCGTTGCCTGCCCCATGGTCGTCGTCGAGCTCGAGAAGGCTGAGCACGCGGCGGCGGCCAGTCCCACGGCGCTCGCAAGGGCGACGAGGCCCACAGCGCGCATGGGTGTTCGCAGCAACGTCACCACGAGTGAGACGGACGATCCCGCGCCCGGGTTCCCGGGCGCGGCCGGCTCACTCGAGCCATTCCGTCTCGAACGTCGGGTTGGCGTGGATGCACACCAGCGAGATGCCGGCGCCGTGGTCTTCACCCGCGAGGTTCCCGAAGGGGAACGTGTCGGACTTGATCAAGGGCATGCGGTCACCTTAACCGCCGACGTGGTTCCGGTGAGGCGCGCGTACCATGCAGCCCGTGGACGAGCAGGATGAGGGCCGGTTCGGCTCGGCGGGCCAGGCCTCCGAGTGGGACGCGCGCTACAGCAAGCACGACGCGGCGATGTGGAGCGGCCGGCCGAACGGCCGGCTCGTCGCCGAAGTCACGGGCCTCAGCCCCGGCACGGCGCTCGACGTCGGCTGCGGCGAGGGTGCCGACGCGATCTGGCTCGCGCAGCAGGGCTGGACCGTGACCGCGATCGACGTCTCCGAGGTGGCCGTCCGCCGTGGCCGAGAGGTCGCCGAACGGCTCGGTGTCGCCGTCGAGTGGGCCGCCGGCGACGCCCTGCGGACGCCGTTTGCGGCCGGGTCGTTCGATCTCGTGTCGCTGCAGTACCCGGCACTGCCGAAGGCGGGCGGCGAGGGCGCCGTGCGCGAGCTGCTCGCCGCGGTCCGGCCCGGCGGCCTCGTCCTCGCCGTCTACCACGACCTCGACCACGAGCACCGAGAGCACATGAAGGCGCGCGGCAACGACCCGGCCGACTACGTCGGCGCCGACGACCTCGCCCCGCTGCTCGAGGCGGACTTCATCGTCGAGCTGCACGCGGTCGAGCCGCGCATCGACCCGCCGCCGGGCACGCCGCACATCGCGGACGTGGTGCTGCGGGCTCGGCGGCGCTGACCGCGCGGTCGCCGACGGCGTGGACGGCGTTCGCCCTGTTGCTGGTCGCGCTGGCCTCCCTCTGATCGCTCAGGGGCGCGGCGTGCGGCGAGGAAGCTCGGGCACCACCGCGTCGAACGACGCATTCGCCGATGGCAGGCTCTCAGCGTCTGCCTGGCGGAAGTCGAGCACCCGATCGGCGTCGCCACATCCGCCGCATCCAGCACGGTTCGACCAAGCCAACGTCCATCGTCGCGGCCACGGGTGGGAAGAGCGGGAGCGACGGGACTCGAACCCGCGACCTCCGGCGTGACAGGCCGGCGTTCTAACCAGCTGAACTACGCCCCCGCGTTCGTCGCACGGGCACAGAAGGGCGGCCCGGCGGCCGGCAGAGTATAGCCCCGGCTTGTGCGCATCCGGCCCATCTTGTAGGACTCCGCCTGCACGATGAGCGCCTACCTGCCCATCGCCGAGCACGGCGTGATCGGTGACCTGCACAGCGTCGCGCTCGTCGGCACCGACGGCACGATCGACTGGTTCTGCTGCCCGCGCTTCGACTCGCCCAGCGTGTTCGCGTCGATCCTCGACGCCGAGAAGGGCGGCTTCTGGCGGATCGCGCCGGTGAACGGCGGCCACACGGTGCGCCAGCTCTACTTCCCCGACACGAACGTCCTCATCACCCGCTTCATGACGCCCGACGGCGTCGGCGAGGTGCACGACTTCATGCCGATCCACCGCGACCCGCGTCATCCCCGCCGGCTGGTGCGCCAGGTGGTGGCGGTGCGGGGCGAGATGCGCTTCCGGCTCGAGTGCCGGCCGCGCTTCGACTACGCCCGCCGGCCGCACGGGGTCGAGCTCTACGAGGGCGGCGCCGTGTTCAACACCTCCGCCCTCTCGCTGACCCTGGCGACGAACGTGCCGCTCGAGCGCGACGGCGACGACGTCACCGCCCACTTCGACCTCGCCAACGGGGCCAGCGCCACCTTCCTCCTCCAGCCGAACACGCGCGGCCAGAAGCTGAAGCCGATCAGCGAGGCCGCGGCGGCCGAGTCGTTCGAGCGGACGGTGCGCTTCTGGCGGGGCTGGCTCTCCCACTCCGTCTACAAGGGCCGCTGGCGGGAGATGGTGAACCGCTCCGCCCTGACGCTCAAACTGCTCACCTACCGGCCCACCGGCGCCATCGTCGCCGCGCCGACCACGAGTCTGCCGGAGCACATCGGGGGCGAGCGCAACTGGGACTACCGCTACACCTGGGTGCGCGACGCGGCGTTCTCGCTCTATGCGCTCCTGCGGCTCGGGTTCACGGAGGAGGCGGAGGCGTTCATCACCTGGCTGACCGACCGCTTCGGCGAGACCTCCTACGGCGAGGGTGGGCCGCTCCAGATCATGTACGGGATCGACGGCCGCGCCGAGCTGCCGGAGGACGTGCTCGGCCACCTCGAGGGCTACGCCGGCTCGGCTCCGGTGCGGATCGGAAACGGCGCCGCAAGCCAGCTCCAGCTCGACATCTACGGCGAGCTGATCGACTCGATCTACCTCTACAACAAGTACGGCGATCCCATCTCGTACGACTCCTGGGTGGAGCTGCGCAAGATCGTCGAGTGGCTCTGCGACAACTGGGACCAGGCCGACGAGGGCATCTGGGAGACGCGCGGCGGCCGCCAGCACTTCACCTACTCGCGGCTCATGTCGTGGGTGGCGATCGAGCGGGCGGTGCGCATGGGCCGCTACCGCGGCCTGCCCGGCGACCTGGTGAAGTGGCTCGACGTGCGCGACCAGATCACGGAGCAGGTGATGACCCGCGGCTGGAACGAGAAGCGCGGCGCGTTCGTGCAGCACTACGGCTCGGACGTGCTGGACGCGTCGCTGCTCCTGATGCCGCTCACGAAGTTCATCGCCCCGAAGGACCCGCGCTGGCTGCGCACGCTCGACGCGATCGGCCGCGAGCTCGTCGCCGACAGCCTGGTCTACCGCTACAACGCGAAGGCGTCGCCCGACGGCCTCCAGGGCGACGAGGGCACGTTCTCGATCTGCACGTTCTGGTACGTCGAGGCGCTCGCCCGCGCCGGCCGCGTCGACGAGGCCCGGCTCGCCTTCGAGAAGATGCTCACCTACGCGAACCACCTCGGCCTCTACTCCGAGGAGATCGGCCCCTCCGGCGAGGCGCTCGGGAACTTCCCGCAGGCCTTCACGCACCTCTCGCTGATCAGCGCGGCCGTGAACCTCGACCGCCAGCTGGGCTAGCGCCGGGTCAGTCTCCCGGCCACAGCGGCTGGGCGATCTCGACGACCGTGCCCTTGCCGGGCGCCGTCGTGATCTCGACCCGGCCGCCGGCGGCGTCGACCCGTTCCATCAGCGACTCGAGACCGAGGTGGTTCGTGCGCCGCGCCCGGGCCAGCGCCGGCTCGAGGTCGAAGCCGCGGCCGTCGTCGGCCACGTGCACGTTCAGGACGCCGGCGCCGCGCTCGAGCCGCACGTCGAGCGTCGTCGCGCCTGAATGGACGCGCGCGTTCGCGAGGACCTCGGTGATCGAGCGGAAGACGAGCGTCTCCATGGTCGCGTCGATCCGGGTCTCGAGGCCGACCACGTCGAGGCTCGTGGCGATGCCGGTCTCGCTCTCGAGCGTGTGCAGCGCCTGCTCGAGCGCGACGACCAGGCCGTGGTGCCAGAGCACCGCCGGGCGCAGGTCGAAGGTCATCCGCCGCGTCCGCTCGACGGCGCCCGAGATCAGCTCCGACACCTGCTCGAGCCCGCGCCGCACCCGCTCCGTGTTGCCGTCCTGCACGGCCATGCGGACGCTGTCGAGCGAGATCACGCAGGCCGACATCACCTGGATCGTGTCGTCGTGCAGGTCGGCGGCGACGCGCGAGCGCTCCTGCTCCTGCGCGCGCACGAGCCGCTCCATGAGCTCGCGATGGCGCCGCTCGAGTGCGGCCAGCCGCTCGGCCCGCTGCTCCAGCTGCTCGCGCAGGAGCACGCCTCGGCATGTGGCCGCCACCTGGTCGGCGACTGTGCGCATCGCCAGCGCGTCGGCCGCGTCGAAGCGGTCGCGAAGGCCGTCGTAGACGCCGAGCACCGCGATGCATTCGCCGTCGACGACGACGGGCGTGAGCAGCTCGGACGGGAGCGGGATCGGCGCCGGCCACTCGTAGGCGGGGTGGGCCTGGGCGTCGCCCAGCACCACCTGCTCGCCCGAGGCGATGACGGTGCCGACGGTGCCCGCGTCGATGCGCCGGTGCAGGCCCGCGGCCGTCGTGCCCTCGTTGCCCAGGTTGGCGACGACGACCTGCTCGCCCGCCTCGGGAAGCACCCGGATCGCGACCGCCGCCGAGTAGCCGCGGCCGAGGTAGACCGTCTCGACGACCGCGGCCAGCACCTCGTCGATCGTCTCTGCCGAAGCGATCGCGCCGGCCACCTCGGTCGTGAGCGCCAGCCGGCTCGAGCGCTGCTCGGACTCGTCGCGCAGGCGCACGCCGCGCATCGTGGCGATCACCTGCTCGGCGACGGTGCGCAAGAGCGTCGCGTCGGCTGCGTCGAAGCGATCGGGGCGATGGTCGTAGATGGCGATCGCGGCGGCGGTCGGCCCCTCGAACACCGGCGTCACGAGCGCGGACCGGTACGCGAGCGGGGTCGCCCCGTCCTCGAGGTCGCCGACGACGATCTGCTCGCCGGTCGCGAGCGCCCGGCCGGCCGCGCCGGTCTCGAGCGGCAGGCGCGTGCCCTCGATCGATCCGCCGACGCGCACCCGGTCGGTGACGACCGTGTACTCGTCCGCGTTCGGCGTGGCCACGATCGCCGTCACCGCGCCGTAGTCGGTCGGCTCGAAGATCGCGTCGGCCGCGGCGCGGAGGACGTTCTGGACGGTGTCGGCGTTCGTCACGGCGCTTGCCACCGACGCCGCCAGTGCCAGACGCTGCGCCCGCCGCTCCGACTCGCTGCGCAGCCGCACCCCGCGCAGCGCCGCTGCGAGCTGCTCGGCGACGGCGGCCATGAGCGCCTCGTCGGAGTGGTCGAACTGGTTCATCGGCCGGCTCGCCACCTCGATCACGGAGACGCAGCGGCCGTCGACCATGACCGGTGTGGAGAGCAGCGAGTCGAACGACTCCTCGTCGCCCCACGGGGCGTAGTCGGGGTCGCGCTCGTGGCCGTTGATCAGGTTCTGGCGGCCCGACTTGATCGTCCGCGCGGTGATGCCGGTGCCGATCGGCCGGCGCAGGCCGGTGAAGCTCTCGCGCGACGCCCCGAAGTCGGCGACGACGAGCTGCTCGTCGCTCGCCTCGAGCACGGTGATGGCCATGACGGCGTCGTAGCGGCCGCGCTCGTGCACCGCCTCGGCGGCAACCCGGATCGCGCTCTCGGGCGTGTCCTGCGCCGGCAGCAGCGCGGCGATCTCGGCGGCCAGCGAGAGCCGGTGCGCCTGCCGGCTGGACTCCTCGCGCAGCTCCACCGAGCGGATGGCGGCGGCGAGGTGGTCTGAGATCGCCTTGACCAGCTCCTCGTCGTCCGAGTCGAACCAGTTCGGGTGCTCGTCGGCGATCACGAGGGCGGCGGCACACGTGCCCTCGACCATCACCGGGGCGATCAGGACGGAGTTGTTGGGGTCGCGGCCCGGCCAGGAGAAGGCGGGATGGTCGCCCGCCCGGCCGAGGCGCAGCACCTTGCCCGACGTGATCGCGGCGCCGGGGATGCCGGCGGCCGTGGGCACGCGCAGGCCGACGTAGACGTCGGTGCCGCGGTCGCGCGCGAACACGGCCCGGCGCTCGCCTCGCATCGGCTCGACCACCCAGGCGGTCAGCCCGGAGTAGCCGGTGTAGCGGCTGATGGCCTGGGCGGCGTCGTGCAGGGCCTGGTCGACGCTCTCGGGCGAGCGCAGCGCCCGGGCCACCTCGGCGACGACGTTCAGTCGGGTCGCGCGGCGGTCGGACTCCTCGCGCAGCGCCGCGCCGCGCAGGGCGGCGGCGACCTGCTCGGCGAGCGTGCGCATGAGCAGCGCGTCGGACTCGTCGAACTGGTCGGCACGCAGGTCGGAGAGGCCGATCACCGCCTCGCACCGGCGGCCGACCACGACCGGTGTCGCGATCAGCGACTCGTACCCGGCGGCCGCCCACGCCCCGCCGGCGTCGGCGAGGTGCGAGCGCCCGAGCAGCGCCTGTTTGCCCGTGCGAACGACCTGGCCGATCACGCCCGAGTCGAGCGGGTGGGTCGAGACGGCGACCGTGTCGCGGCCGCGCGTGATCGTCCACATCCGTTGGGTGCCGTGGCGGTGGTCGGCGCCGGCCGTCCACACCGCCGTGTAGTCGGTGTGGCGGTGGAGGGTGATCGTCACGGTGCGCAGGAGCTCGTCGACGCTGCCGGTGGAGGCGATCTCGCGCGACAGGTCGGCCGCCAGCTCCAGGCGTTGCGCCCGCCGCTGCGACTCGTGCTGGAGCCGCTGCGAGCGCTCGCGCATGCGCACACCCACGAGCGCCGTCGCCACCTGGTCGGCGACCGCCTGCATGAGGGCGGCGTCGGCGGCGTCGAAGCGGTCGCGCTCGACGTCGGCGAGCTCGAGCACGCCCTCGCAGCGGCCCTCGACCTCGACGGGCGTCAGGAGCAGCGACTCCCAGCGGCCGTCCGCCGTCCACGAGTAGCGCTCGTCGGCGGTGGCGTCGGAGAGCATGATCTGGGTGCCCTGAGCGATGCAGGCGCCGACGAGACCTGTGTCGATCGGGCGGCGGATCGTCTGCCCCGTCGTCACGTCGCCGCCGAGGTCGACGGTCACCACCTGCTCGCCGGCCGCGCGGTCGACCATCGTGGCCGTGACGCCGGAGTAGCGGGTGTGATCGAAGACGGCCGTGGCCGCCATCCGGAAGGCCTCGTCGACCGACGTCGCCGCGCCGACGGCGCTCGCGACGGCCTGGACGAGGGTCAGCTGCTCGGTGCGCAGGTCGGCGCGGCGGGAGGCGGCGATGGCGTGGGCCGCCAGCTCGCAGACCGTCGACAGCAGCGCCGACTCCTCGCCAAATGGCGCCCCGCCCGGATCGCGGCTGACGATGAGCGTCGCCACCGGATCGCCGTCGATGCGGATCGGCGCGGACAGGCTCGGTCCGCCCTCGGGCCCCGGCGGCAGCGGCTCGCCGCCCGCCAGCGGCAGCACCAGCGCCTGGTCGGCGCCCAGCGCGACACGGGCGCGATCCGCGATCTCGCGCAGCGTCTCGGAGGGGAACGGGTCGGGCATGGTCAGATTGTGCTCGCGGTGTCTTGGCAGAGCCTACGCCGAATCGGGGAGGCGCATCCCCGAAATCGGGTAGGCCCGGCCGCATTCCGGCGGCATTTAGACTGTCCCTCGAGCGAGGGCGGTTAGCTCAGCTGGGAGAGCGCCTGCCTTACAAGCAGGAGGTCACTGGTTCGAGACCAGTACCGCCCACTCGGCTCGGACGGAGCGATTTCATTCCGGTTTCCGCCGGCGACAACCGGTGTGGGCGATGCGCGTGGTCGTAGCCCAGCCACTTGCCCGACCTATACGGGCCGTGCTTTTCAGGATCCGGAAGAGGCTCCGTTCGCTGGCTCCTGGACAGGTGCAGGTCCCCGACGGGCATACCGCTCCCATACACGGAGCCTCCGCTCGAGATCGATGTTTTGCTCGTCCTTTCCGAGAACTGCGGGCTCCGCCCGGTCCGCGAGTGCGGCGTGGCCCTGTGCGCTTCGGAGTGCGCGCACGATCTCTGGAGCCGATTGGCAGGTTCGCATCTTCGATTCGTACGCCAGGGCGAGCGTCCCGTGGGTCCGACCGTCTTCGTGCAAGGATGCAGCCCGCTCGAGCGCCCGGATCGCCCGGTCGGCGTCCCCCTTGTGCAGGTATATCTCCCCCCTGCACGCTGAGGCCGCGGCCTCGAGTTCGCGCGTCGGTTCGGTCGGTGTCAGGTCTTCCACGCATCGCTCGGCGTCACGCAGATGGCGCAGGGCAACTCGTGTGCTGAGCCAACGCCTGGCATATGACTGGGCGATCCCAACATGCGCCCACGCGTGAAGCAACTCGGTGGGCCACTCCGCACGCAGTTCGGCTCGCAACTCTGCGCCGAGCTCGCCTCCCAGCTCCCCGCCTCCGTCCGGGTCGGAAACGCCGAGGCACTCCTCGAACGTCGATGTTGCCTCGTTGTGGGCGCCCAGCTTTAGATACTCCTCGCCGAGGAACAGCGTTGCCTGGGGTCTCGCATCGGGGAGCCGTTGCGCTCCGCGGTAGTGATCCAGTGCTGCTTCGTGATCGCCGAGTGAGGTGGCGATCCGGCCAAGCCAATACCGTGCGATCAGCGGCCGTTTCGGTCGATCGTCAAGTTCGATCAACTGCTCGAAATGACTCTGGGCAGTCGTCAGGGCGTCAAGCTTGGGATCGCCGCGACTGCCGCAGGCGAGGCGCCAGGTGGCGCGGCCTGCGTGCCAGTGCAGGAGCGGGTCGTCGGGCGACAGTAGTAGTGCCCCCGCGAATGCGTCACGTGCCTTTGGCCAGTCACCAATGGCCTCATAGACGCGGCCCAGCTCGTACCGCTCATATCTGCTCAGCGGGTCAAGCGCCACTGCCCTTTCTGCCTCTCTGAGCGCCTCGCCGAGACGGCCGCACTCGCGGAAGGCACGTGCGCGCCAGGCTCGGACCTCAAGTTCCCTGACCTCGCCACGGTGTTCGCGTAGCCTCGTGAGTGCTCCCTTGAGGAACGTCTGCGCCGAGGCTGGCTCTCCGCGCTCTAGTCGGAGGACGCCGCGCTGGAAAAGTGCCCGTCCATGCGCCCATGCGCGCCCTTGTGCCTCGTAGCGTGACGCGAGTCGGTCGAGGCTCACCTCGTCCCAACTAGACTCAAGCTCGGCGAAGATTCGGGGCATTTCTCGCACGCTCCTGGCCGCCCCGCGGTCGCCCAATGTCTCAAACGCCTGGGCCACTCGATCGACCGTTGCGGAAACGAGCAGCTCTTGGACGTCTTCGGATCGATCCGAGAAGCTAAGGGGAGCTAACTGCGGCCTTCCCCGGAGCTTTCGAATGTGCCGTTCTATTGCATCGTGGGTCGACTCGTGCGGCCGGAAGATCGCTTCCGGCGAGTCAAGCGTCGCCATGCACGCTGCTCGGACAAGCTCCTCCGGAACTGACCGGTCACGCTCCCAGGCGTCAGCGCGCGCTTTGGCGAGGTACGCCGCGAAGTACGGGCTATCGGGTGTCGCGCGCATGGCAAACTCGTACTGCTCCAGTGCGTCCGCGTACCTCGCGGCCGCCTCGTAGAGCTTCGCCAATTCGAAATGGATCTCACCGTCCACGCGGGACAGCTCGAGAGCCTGTTTCAGGAGGCACTCGGCGGCGTCCACCACATGCGTGACCTGCCGCCGCTCCCGGCGTGTGCCGCCCGGCCGCGTGTAGGCCGCTCGGCCCGCCTCGGCCTCGAACGAGTACGCAATCGCCAGGTTCATCATGCAGGTAGCGGCCAACTCGCGGTGCACGGTCGGAGTGACCCCCTCGCGCTCGTTCGCCCGGAGCTCCGCCCTGACGAGCGACCACGATGCGTCCCGCACCGCCTGCTCGCGGCTCTGGATTGCCTTCCCGCGCTCGCCATCGCCCCGTTTGATGAGACCCAGGAGGTCGTGGGCGCGAGCTCGCTCTCCGGCCTCCTTGCTGCGACTCGCAACGCGCTCTGCGAGGTCCCGTGCGCTGTGCTTCTTGCCGAGGTCGAAGTAGCGGATACGCGCCAGCGCATAGTAGGCGGCGGGTTCGGATGGGTTGCGCGCGATCGCACGTAGGAACGCGCGCTCGGCAGCGCGGAATTCCCGGAGCTTCGCGTAGACGACCCCAAGGTTATAGTGTGCGAAATCGAGGTTTCGGTCTTCCGCGAGAGCTCGATGGAACATGCGCTCGGCGCGTTGCAGGTGAACCTTGCGCAAGCCCCCTTCCGCCGAAACGTACTTTCGATATTCGCTCATGCCGGCGCAAAAGCAAGATGCAGCCTGCCATGTCCCGGGTCCGTTGTCGGCAAGGGCAGTAAAAATGCGGCACGCGAGCTCATGTACGACGTCTTCGGACGGGACGTCTCCGGAGGTCGCGATGACGTGCCAACTTTCGCTGCGCCGACCCCCGACGAACTGTGCGACCACGCGAATGCCATCGCTGTCTCGCAGCAGCGTCCCCGTGATGCGAGGGCCTCGCAAGAGCCGCCCCACAACCGTCCCCAGGGCCTGGATCGGGATTCGGAAGAACCCAACGCTCACGGTGGACTCAGGTTGGAAGGCGGTCTCGAGGAAGGTGGCTACGTCCTCAGCTTTGACGGTTGCCCGAGGAGATCGGTATCGCTCATCGTCGATCGGCTTCTCGTACGAGTCAGTCTCTTCCGCCTGACGATGCAAGCGACGCAGTTGTTCGTATTCGATCGGCACGCGCACGCTCAACGACTTGGCGAACGCGGAGAGTCCCTCCCCTGTCTCGTCTCTGAACTCCTCGAAGGTCGTCGTTCGCCGTAGGCGATCGCCCCAGCGCACCACCATGAACGCCGCGTAGCCCGCGATGAGATAGCCAACAATATCCAGTAAGATGCTTGACGTTGCTTGCGTCCGGCCACCGGTGGTCTTCGTCGTCAGCCACAGCCCGAGTGCCGACACAATCAGCGGAGCGATAATGCGAGACGGGCCGCCGGCGAGGGTCGCAACAACCCCGCTGAGTCGGCGCGCGAACCGCGCGGCGCGGTAGCGCGATCGAAATACGGTGACGCGTGTTGCCATGCACGCTCTCCTGTGATCCGACGCGGCCATCCCTGCCCTCGGGAGGTACATCGTGACCTCTCGTACAATCTCACATGGGCTGCCTGGTGTCAACGATCCGGGTGGAGGCGATCGTCGGATCCCGCCGCAGGCGCGCGGACGCCGCAGGGGGCGGCCTGGAGCGCGCCCGCCGCGGCCCTTGCGCGGCTCGATGGATCTCCCGTGCTCAGCCCACGCGACCATGGCTGGTCTCCGCTCGCAGCCCTTGCCACCGAGCCACCCCCGGGTGTAGACTCGCGGCCCCGGAATGAGAACGTTCTCACTACGAGCTCTCGCCGTCCCGGCGGCCGTGTGCGCCCTGGTCGCCGCGGGCGGCTGCGGAGGCGGCTCGAGCTCCTCGGGTGGCGCCTCCGGCGGCGGGATGCCGGTGAACGGCGGGACGCTGCTTGCGGGAATCCCGTCGAACCCGGACCACCTCGACGGCGCGCTCTCGGCCACCACCGAGGGGTGGGAGATCCTCGAGGCGACGAACGACGGCCTGATGACGTTCCGCCGCGCCGGCGGTGGCGCCGGCTCGCAGGTCGTGCCCGACCTGGCGACCGGGCTTCCGAAGATCACCGACGGCGGCACGGTCTACACGTTCCATGTCCGCCCGGGCGTCCGCTTCTCGCCCCCGGTCAACCGGGCGGTGCGGCCGTCGGACGTCAAGTGGTCGATCGAGCGGATCCTCAAGATCAATTCGCCGAACGTCAGCTGGTACACCGGCATCGTCGGGGCCACGGCGTACGAGGCGGGCAAGGCGAAGAGCGTGCCGGGCATCGTCGCGAACGACAAGGCCATGACGGTCAGCTTCCACCTGACGAAGCCCGACGGCACCTTCCTCGAATACCTGGCGCTGCCGCCGGCGTTCGTCTACCCGGCCGGCACGCCGGCGCGTGACGTCTCCACGCTCTCGCAGTACCGCGTCGCGACCGGCCCCTACATGATCTCGTCCTACACCCCGAGCCAGCAGGTCATGCTGACCCGGAACCCCAACTTCCACCCGTGGCCGAACACGCCGGACGGGCACCTGGCGGGCGTCAAGATCACCGTCGGGATCACGCCGGAGCAGGCGGTGAACGAGACGGCGGACGGCCAGCTCGACTGGTACTTCCTGAATCCGCCGCCGGACCGTCTCGCGCAGATCGAGCGCCAGTACCCGAAGCAGCTCCAGAAGGGCGCGACCGGCGAGATCGAGTACTTCTCGATGAACGAGCGCCGGTACCCGTTCGACAAGCTCGCCGTGCGCCAGGCCGTCAACTACGCGTCGAACCGCCGGGCGATGCTGAAGCTCGAGGGCGGCCAGGGCGACATCTCCGAGAACGTGATCCCGCCGAGCTTCGGCTCCGCCTACCAGAAGCACACGTTCTACCCGTACGACCCGGCGAAGGCCAAGCGGCTCATCCAGCAGGCCGGCGTCGCGGGCGCGCACGTCACCGTCTGGGTGCTGAACACCGACCCGTATCCGAACGTCGCCCAGTACATGGCAAGCGTCCTCAACTCGCTCGGCATGGTGGCGAGCGTGAAGGTCGTCGATGCATCCGTCTACTGGGATCTGATCGCCACCGAGAAGAACGATCCCCAGATCGCCTACAACAACTGGAGCCAGGACTTCCCCGAGGGCGAGGACTTCATCGACACCCAGCTGAACGGCGAGGGCATCGTGAACGTCGGCAACAACAACCAGTCGAACGTGAACATCCCGGCGTACAACAAGCTGATCGACAAGGCCCGCGAGATGCCGCTCGGGAACGCCCGAAACGCGCTCTGGGCGAAGCTCGACGCCGACTACATGCGCACCAACGCGCCCTGGGTCGTGTTCATGAACGCCGCCCGCTACAAGTTCGTGTCCGCCCGACTGCACGGCCTCGTCTTCAACGGGACGTACTACGACCTGTTCCCGTCGATGTGGTTGTCGCAGTAACGGGCGTAACGCAAATCTGCTGACGCTACGAAATGGCGGAGGGAGTCGCTCAGCGCCGATCGCGCGAGCCGTGGTGAGGAGTTCGTCCCAAAGCCGATCGGCTCATCAGTCGAGCCGGCGGCGGCGATCGACGCGAGCGGTACCGCAGGCCGCCGGTCATACGCGTCGGCCGGGACTGTGATCCCTGGAATCTGGTTCAGGCGGTCGAGCAAGCCACGACGGCGCACCTCATCATCAAAGGGCGGGCGGGTACGCAGCGACTGGAACGCGAACTCGATCCGACCGTACGTCCACACCGTGGCGAGCCAGTACCCGGTGTCCTTGCTGTCGAGGACAGGAGTGAGCGAGCCGTCGACCGCCCCGCTGTTCCAGAAGATCCGAAGGCCACGTTCGTGGCCCCATTCCAGGATTCGGCGGGCGACCGGGCCGGCCTCGGCCCCGGCGCGCTGGGCGAGATCGGCGAAGAACGACTCCTCGTCCCGCTGCTTCCCCGCGCTCGCCCGTCGCTTCTGCTGGGCCGCCTGGGCGGTCTGACCGACGCGCCGGGGCAGGAGCGTCCGCATCCCGCCGTCAGAGGCCACGTACTGGCGGATCTCGACGCCCAAAGACCTCGGCCTGCGCCATCTGGCCGTCGAGGAACTCGATGATGCGTTGAAGCTAGACGACAGCGTTGGCGCGCTCGCTCATCTCGACCAACCCGCCGCCGTCCCGGATCAGGGCTCGCCCGTCTGATCGGGTGCGAAACGCAAATCCGCTGACGCTACGAATTGATCCGTAAGGCTAGCGAATTGCCGTCCTAGAGCGGCTCGCGATCACTCACCGGCCGGCAGTGGCACCGGGCCGGGATCGCGCCGCAATTCCCGCATCTGGACTGGATCTGGTAGGCCGTCCAGCATGCCACCAGGAACAGGCACACGGCCGCGGCGAACGCCATCGCCGGGTCGAACGTCAGCGTCGATCCGCTCCCGTTCGCGTGCTGCTGCACGTACTGGTGCCAGAAGTGGGTATACGGCAAGGCTCACCTGCTCCGTCGCGGCCTGGCTTCCACTCTACCGGCGGCCCGGCCGCGGCGGTGTGACGCGGCCGCCCTACGGCAGGCGGGAGGCGGCCACGTCGCCCTCGAGGGTGACGGACGCGCCGCCCTGGAGGCTGCGCAGGATGTCCTCCTGCCACGGGAACGCGTTGATCGTGCTCATGTGGCAGGAGATACCCGATCGTGATGCGGGCAAACGACAGCCAAACCCTCCTCCCATGTCCCTGCGCGACCCTGCACGGCGGGCTCCAGGACTTCGACGCCAGGAGGTAGGGAAATGAGACTCACGTCGATCACTCGGAGGGGCGGCCTGGTCGCCTGTGCGGTCGTCCTCACGCCGGCGGTCATCGCAGCCGCCGCGACCGGGCCGAAGATCTCGGCGACCGGGGGCACACCGCAGTCGGCGAAGGTGAACACCGCGTTCCCTCACAAGCTCTCCGCTCGCGTCGTGGGGGCGAAGGGCAATCCTCGGGTGGGCCTCCTCGTGACCTTCAAGGCGCCCGGATCGGGGCCGAGCCTGACGTTCGCGAACGGGCGCACGAGCTGGACGCACCGCACCGGGAAGCACGGGTACGTGCGGGTTGCCGTCAAGGCGAACGGCAGCGCCGGGGCGTACAAGGTGATCGCGAGCCTGCACTCCACACCCGTGCGCACGGCGACGTTCTCGCTCACCAACACGCCGTAGCGATCGACGCATCGGAGGGCAGCCTGCGGCACACTGCGGACATGGGCACGGGCACGAGCTTCCTCTCTGCGTTGCCGACCCCCACGTGGCAGACCGCCGCGTGGGTGGTCGGCGTGTTCTTCGCCGCGTGGCTCGTCTCGCGGCTCTCCGGCCGCCTGGCGACCTGGATCGTGCGCCGCAGCGAGGCGCGCCATCTGAGCGAGGACGGCCCGGCCGACACCGGCGTCATGACCTCGCTCAAGCGGCGCGAGACCGCCGTCTCGCTCGTGCGCACGAGCGTGCGCTACACGGCGTACGGGCTCGCACTGATCCTCGCGCTCGGCTCCCTCAGCTTCGGCAACCGGCTCGGCACCGTCGCCGGCGCGTCGCTGATCGTCGTCCTGGTCGGCTTCGCCGCGCAGCGCTTCATGACCGACATCCTGGCCGGGTTCTTCATGTTCTTCGAGGGCTGGTTCTCGGTCGGCGACAACGTCACCATCGAGCCGCTCAAGATCCGCGGCGTGGTCGACGAGGTCGGCCTGCGGGCGACGCGGCTGCGGGCCGTGAACGGCGAGGTGATCCGGGTGAACAACTCCCAGATCCAGTCGGTGCGGGTGCAGCCGCGCGGCGCCCGCGAGGCGGAGATCGAGTTCTTCGCGGCGAGCGAGGAGGCCGGCCGCGAGCTCGTCCACGAGGTGGCCCGGCTGGTGCCGTCGGGGTCGACCCGGTTCGTCCGCGCGCCCTGGGTCGAGGAGGTCGAGTACCTCGACGACGACCTGGTGCGCGTCCGCGCCCGGGCGACCGTCGCCCACGGCCGGGAGTGGCTTGTCGAGACCTTCCTCCCCGACCTGATGAAGGAGCGCGGCGAGGACGTGATCGTGCACGGCCCGGTGGTGTGGCAGGTCGACGAGTCGGCCTCGCGCCAGTTCGCGCGCACGCTCGGCATGCGCCAGCGCACCGGCTGAGCGGCGCGATAGGGTGGCCCCCATGGCCGACCCAAACGTCCGCAAGGCCACCGTGCGGCCGACGCCGGAGCAGTACTTCATGCTGCTCGCCGTCGCCACCCGTGAGCGCGCCGTGTGCCTCGGCCGCCACGTCGGTGCCGTGCTCGTGGCCGACCAGCGCATCATCGCCACCGGCTACAACGGCACGCCGACCGGCTTTCACAACTGCGACGAGGGCGGCTGCCACCGCTGCGCCCACCCCGAGGAGTACCAGAGCGGCCGCGGCTACGACGTCTGCATCTGCGTCCACGCCGAGCAGAACGCCCTGCTCCAGGCGGCCCGGCTGGGATACTCCGTGCAGTCGGCCCGCTGCTACACGACGCTGCGGCCCTGCTTCGGCTGCCTGAAGGAGCTCTACCAGGCCGGCGTCCGCGGCGTCCGCTACCTGAACGAGTGGGTGCCGCGCGACCCGGTCGAGGCCGAGGCCTACGCCGACCTGATCTCCGAGATGGCCGTCCGCGGCGTCGCCGTCGAGCCGCTCGAGCTGTCCGAAGACCTGCTCGACCTGCGGCCGGACGCGGTCGGCGTCGCCGGGTAGCTCTAGGCGCTGCGGCGCAGGCGGCGCAGGCCGCGGCGCTCGTGCCAGTCGAACGAGAGCGGGTCGGTGGCCGGGCCGACGGTGTCCGGGACGATCATCGCCTCGGTGGCCCCGACCAGGTCGTCCATCGCGACCACGACGCGCAGCGGCCGGGGCAGCGACACGGGAGGCACGGGCGCGCGCTGCGGCTCGGCCATGATCACGCCCAGGTGGTGGCGGTGCAGCTGCTCCCGCCAGGCCGCGATCTCCGCGATGCCGCCGGGTGCGCCGCAGGCAGCGCAGGCGTGGAGCGGCCGCTTGGCCGTGTCGCACCGGGGGCAGTCGATGGTGATCTGCATGCTCAGGCTCAAGGATCGGCCGCAGGGGCGCCCGGCTTTAGCGCCCGCTCAATTCCGGCCTTCACCGGCCGAACACCGGGGAGATGGAGCTCGGGTCGACTCCCCGCCGCATGGCCTGGCTGCTCGCGGTTGCACTTGCCGCGGTCGTAGCCGGCACCTGCGTGCACGCTCGTCCCGCCCTGGCCGACAACCTCCTCGACGCGAAGCGGGCCAAGTACGCGCGCGTCCGCGCCGACATCCGCCGCCTGGACAACCGGGCGGAGTTCCTCACCGAGCAGTACGACCACGTGGTGTGGCAGCTGGGCGTCCTGCGCAAGCGCATGCGCATCGCCACCCACCGGCTGATCGTCGAGCGGGCCAAGCTGAAGTACGAGCAGGGGATCCTCTCCGAGCTCATCATCGAGCAGTACAAGGGCGGTGACCCTGCGACGATCGACCTCGTCCTCTCCGCCTCCTCGCTCTCCCAGGTGACGGGCGGGATGGACATGAAGGCGCGCCTGAACGCGGCCGTCTCCGAGACCGTCGACGCGATCAACGCGGCCCGCCTGGCCATCGCGGCCGAGCGGCGCGCGATCGCCGCCGCCCAGGTGAAGGCCCGCAAGGACAAGCGTGAGATCACGATCCGCCGCCACCAGATCACGCGGGCGCTGCGCCGGCGCCGCGGCCTGGTCGCGAAGCTCGGGCGCCAGATCACCGTCATGACCGCCGCCGACCGGATCGGCCAGGCCGACCTCGCGCTCCAGGCGCAGAAGTGGCTCACCGCCGACATGCACCTCGACGCCGCCGACCCCGGCCAGGTGATGCGCGACCACGTCGCCCTCGACGCTCTGCAGCAGATCGGCGTGCCGTACGTGTGGGGCGGGGCGACGCCGCAGGGATTCGACTGCTCGGGCCTCGTCATGTGGCTGTACGCGAAGTACGGCGTCGAGCTGCCTCACTTCGCCGCCTCGCAGTTCCACATGGGCCCGCAGATCACGAAGGCCGAGCTGCGCCCCGGCGATCTCGTCTTCTTCCACGACCTCGGCCACGTCGGCATGTACATCGGCAACGGCTGGGTCGTGCACGCGCCGCACACGGGCGACTTCGTCCGCATGGCGCCGTTCTCCATGGGCTGGTTCCAGGCGACCTACGTCGGCGCCACCCAGCCCGGCCCCGCCTGAGCCGCAGGGGCGCGCCCCGTACACTCCGGGGGTGGATCTGGCCCCCCAGCTCACGCCCGCGCAGGCCGGCACGGCCCTCGAGGAGGGTGCGCTCGCCGTCGACGTGCGTGAGCCGGAGGAATTTCAAGCCGGCCACGTCGACGGGTCCCTGTGGATCCCGCTCGGCGAGCTCCAGGCCCGGGCCGGCGAGCTGCCTCGCGACCGCCCGCTCGTGATCGTGTGCCGGTCGGGGGCGCGCAGCGGCTACGCCGCGGACGCGCTCGCGGCCGCGGGCTACGACGCCAGCAACCTGGCCGGCGGACTGCACGCGTGGGCCGCGGCGGCGCTCCCGCTCGTGCCTTCCGGCGGGTACGTGCTCTGAGCGCGCCGGTCCGCATCGGCACCTGCTCGTGGGCGGACGAGACGCTCACGAAGGTGTGGTACCCGGGCTCGGTGCGCACGTCCGAGGCCCGCCTCGGCCACTACGCCGCCCGGTTCGACACGGTCGAGCTGAACGCGAGCTACTACGCCCTCCCGAGCCCCGACGCCGCGGCCGCCTGGGCCCAGCGGACGCCACCGGGGTTCGTGTTCCATGTGAAGGCGTTCGGGATGATGACGCGCCACCCGGTGAAGCCCGAGCAGCTGCCGGCCGACCTGCGAGACGAGGCCGAGACCGATGCGAAGGGGCGCATCGAGCGGCCGTCGCGCGAGCTTCGTGGCGAGGTGTTCACCCGCTTCCGGGCCGCGCTCGAACCGCTCCGCGAGGCGGGCAAGCTCGGCGGCATCCTCATGCAGTTCCCGCCCTACATCACTCGCAAGCAGGCCTCGCTCGAGTACCTCGAGTGGGCCAAGGAGCAGCTCGGCGGCGACGAGATGATGGTCGAGTTCCGGCACCGCTCCTGGCTCGAGCCGGAGCACGCCGACGAGACGCTCGGCTTCCTGCGCTCGCTCGGCGCCACCTATGTCATGGTCGACGCGCCCCGCACCGACGCCCGCAACCTGGTGCCGACGGTCGTCGCTGCCACGTCGGACACGGCCTACCTGCGCCTGCACGGCCGCAACGCCTCCACCTGGAACGTGCGCGGCCGAAGCGCCGCCGAGCGCTTCGACTACCTCTACTCCCCCGAGGAGCTCGCGGAGTGGTCTTCGCCGCTGCGCGAACTGTCCTCGCTCTCGGAGCGCACCTACGCCATGTTCAACAACAACGGCCGCAGCGCCGGGCCGGAGGGCCCGATCGCGCAGGCGCCGACGAACGCCGAGATGCTGCGGGAGATCCTGAAGACCGACGGCGTCGCGGTTACGGATTCACCACGATCAGCCCCAGCGTGAGCAGGCCGAGGATGACGCCGAGCGCCGTCAGGAACGCGGTGGAGCGAGGGTCCATATACGCGAACCGACCCTCCTGCAGCGCCCGGTCGATCTCGCGCTCGCGCTGGTAGGCGTTCACGATGCAGGCGACGCCGAGGATGGCGAAGCCGGCGCCGACCACCTCGTATGGCCAGGCCGTGCGGTGCGAGAGCGTCGGGACGACGCGGCCGGCGGCCAGGCTGACGGCGAGCGCGGTGAGCCCGGTGCGCCACCAGGAGAGGTAGGTGCGCTCGTTGGCGAGGCGCGTGCGCCGGGTGGCGTCGTGGGCCTCGTCGAACGCACGCCGTCCGGCAGGGCTGTGGCGGCGCTCCGGCTCGGACATGGCCAAAGCCTACTTGTGCTGAAGGCGAGTCCGGACGGATGCCACGAACGCGGCGACGGCCCCCGCGTCCGGATGCGACTCCCTGGCTGCCCTGTGGTCGGCGAGCACCTCGGCGACCAGCGCGGGAGCGCCCCGCTCGACCGCCCACTCCGCGCCGTCGCGCTTCGATCGATACCGGCCGTCGACGGAGAGCCCCCAGGCGCGGCAGGCGGTCAGCACCTGGGTGCTCCGGCTCGCGTTCCCGACCGCCCAGTCGAGCTCGTCGGTGACGAGTGCGATCTGCTCGTCCAGGGGCACGTCGCGCAGGATGTCGGTCGCAGGTGGCCCGTGGATCACCAGCCCGGTCTGGCGGACGACCGCGAAGTGCCGCGGCAGATCCGGGTCGCCGCGGCCCTCCCCGGGAAGCACCCGGCCGTGCTCGTCCCAGCCGTGCAGCTCGAACGGCGGCGCCGCCGCGGGGTCGCGCGCTGCGGCCACGGTGATCAGGCTGAACTCCAGGCCCGCGTCCGCGGGACACGGGAGGGCGTCGCGCCCGAGACCGGCGCCCAGGCGCGCCAGTTCCTCCGTCCCGAGCGGCGCCGCGCAGACCGCCAGAATGTCGATGTCGCTGCGGGCGGGGTCGTAGTCCCCCAGAGCAGCCGACCCGTGCAGGTAGACGCCGATCAGCGCCGGGCCGAGGGCGTCGCGGAGCACGCCGGCGAGGGCGTCGGCATAGCCGCGGACGGCCGGATCTACGGGGCGCGCCAGGTGTCCGCGCGCAGCTGCGGGCGGGCGTCCACGGTGCGCCGCTGCTCGACCCGGCGGCGCGTCTCGGCCAGGAAACGGGCGCAGTCGGCCGCCAGCTCGCCCGAGACGAACTCGCCCTTGGGCGCACGCAGCGGCTGCGCCGCCGCGTCCTGCACGGCTACCGGAGACCTCGTACCCACTAATCCCAAACTGTGCCATTCCTGGCCCCCAATCTGCAATCGGCCGAAACCACCCGAGCGCGGTATTTGCGTGATATTTCCGTAAAGGAGTGGTGACGCGGCGGAGTGCCCGCCGGCGGCGTGGGCCGGGTTACACTGGCAGCAGATGGCCCACGTCGATACGCCGTCGCTCTCCCGCCTGCGACTGCGCACCGTCTCGATGCGCACCCTGCAGCGCGCGGCGGTCGCGACGCTCGTCATCCTCTGGCTCGTCGTCACGACGGGTGGCCTCGTCCGGCTGACCGCGTCCGGGCTCGGCTGCCCGCACTGGCCCACCTGCCAGGCGAACGGGATCGTGCCCCAGGACTCGTCCCACGCGCTGATCGAGTTCTCCAACCGGGCCATCTCGGGGATCGCGATGCTGGCCGCCGTGGCCACCGCCATCATGGCCTACCGCGTCGCCGGCGTCGACCGCCGCATCGCCCACGCCCTCGCGCTCGCGGCCGCCGGCACGGTGGCGCAGGTGCCGCTCGGGGCGATCACGGTGGCGTTCGACCTGAACCCGTACCTGGTCATGTCGCACTTCCTGCTCGCCATGGCCGTCGTCTCGCTGTCGACCTGGGCGACCGTGGCCATCTTCCGGCCCGAGGCGGCGCGGTCGATCATCGGCGGGCGCATCGGCCTCCTGGCCTGGGCCGCGGTGGTCGTCTACCTGGCCCTGATCGTGTCCGGCGCGTTCGTGACCGCGGCCGGGCCGCACCCTGGCAGCACGACGACGCCGATCGAGCGGATCGGCAACTTCTATGACGCCGCCTGGGTGCACGTACGCGTCGCGACGACGTTCACCGTGCTCCTGGTCGCGCTGTCGGTCTGGCTCTGGAGGCGGTTCCAGGGCTCACTGGCGCAGCGGCTCTCGATCGTGGCCGTCGTCCTGCTCGGCTGCCAGGCGGCGGTGGGCGAGTACCAGTACCGCAACGGGCTGCCGTGGGACGTGATCGCGATGCACGTCGCCCTCGCGGCGACGCTCCTGATCGCGGTGGTCACGATCGCGAGCCTGGTCGGCGCCCTCGCCGTGCGCGGCGATCAGCCCGTCAAGGGCTGAGATCCAGGCGCATCTCGCGCTGCCCGGCGATCGCGTTCGCGCCGCGCTCGGCGAGCACCCGTGACACCCGGCCGTCGACGGGCGCGTTCGTCACGTGCAGGTCGCGGCCGTTGGCCGCGGCGCAGAGCAGCGCCGCGGCCGCCTCGTCGTCGTCGGCGGCGAGCTGGAAGACGCCGGCCGTCGTCGCGTCGCGATAGACGACGGCCCCCGTGACCTCGCCCGAGCGCTCCAGCACGAGGCCGCGCAGCGCCGCTCCGGCCTCGCGCAGCCGCGCGAGCGTCCCGTCCGCCCGCTGCCACGGCTCCCGCTCCTCGCGATGCGCGGCGATCCACGCGTGAGCTTCGTACTCGTCGACCCTCCGAGTCGCCTCGCCGGCCCGGTCGAGGGCGGGCAGCGACCACACCACGAGGTCGCGCACCTGCGCGAACCCGCGGGCCTCGTAGAGCGCGACCGCCGCGGCGTTTCGATCGACCACTTCGAGCCACACCGTCGAGCAGCCGGCCTCCCGTGCCGAGTCGATCGCGGCGTCGAGCATCTGCCGGGCGAGGCCGCTGCGGCGCTTCGCCGGCACGGTCGCCATCCCGCCGATCCAGGCGTCGCCCTCGCGGATGCCGAGCAGCGCGAACGCCGCCGGCTCCTCGGCGAGCGCGACGGGCGAGCGATCGAGCGCGATGTCGTTCTCGTGCACGTGCGCGCGCAGCGTGGCCTCGTCGAGCCGGAGCGGGACGAGGTAGTCCGAGAAGCCGGCGTTGAAGACCTCGAGCAGCTTCGCTGCACCGAGGTCGGCGGCCGGGACGACCCTCACGGGCGCAGCTCGTCCAGCGACGCGCGCAGCCCCTGCTCGAACACCCACACGTCGCAGAACGCGAGCACCTGGAAGCCGCGCTCGCGCATCGCCCGGCCGTCCTCGGCCGAGCCGACCAGCTGGCCGAGCGGGACGCCGCGGGCCCGGGCGGCGCTGACGAGGTGGTCGACGGCGTCCAGATAGGTCGGGTGGTCGAACTGCCCGGGCACTCCGAGGCCGAGCGAGAGGTCGAACTGGCCCAGCCAGGCGACGTCGATGCCGGGGACGGCGAGGATCTCCTCGGCGTTCTCGATCCCGCGCGGCGACTCGATCTGGGCGATCACGACGTTCTCGCGGTTGGCCCGCTCGGCGCGCGCGCCGGGGCCGCCGTCGGCGAGCTCGTCGCTCATGATGACGCCGAACCCGCGCCGGCCCTGCGGCGGGTAGCGCACCGACTCGACCAGCATCCGGGCCTGCTCCGCGGATTCGACCATCGGCGCCATCACCCCGCCCGCGCCCGCGTCGAGAGCGGGGGCGATCAGCGCGTACTCGGCGCGGACGACCCGCACGAGCGGGTGCACCCCCGTGCCGCGGCCGGTGGCGAGCACCCGGCGCAGCGAGCCGGCGTCCCAGGCGGTGTGCTCCAGGTCGAACAGGGCGAAGTCGGCGCCGGCGGCGGCCAGGATCCGCATGACGCCCGGGGTGTCGAACTCGAACAGCATGGCGCCGACCGCCGCGCCACGGGCGGCGATCGCCCTCGTGATCGCGTTCTCGCTCATGGCGCGGGACGCTCCCACATCTGGACGGAGCCGAGGTCGCGGTAGCCGAGCCGCTCGTACACCGGCGCGCCGGCGCGGGTGGCCACGAGCGAGGTCGTCGTGCAGCCACGGTCGCGGCCACGGCGCACGAGCCGGCGGATGAGGCCACTGGCGATGCCCTGGCGGCGGTGGGCCGGGACCGTTGCGACCAGCGTGATGTGGCAGTCGCCGCGCGCGTCGTGGCTGAGCGCGCAGGCGACCGGCTCCGAGTCGACGACGGCGACGAGCGGATCGAGCCCGGTCAGCGAGCACAGCGTGCGGGCGAAGCTGCCGGGGTAGCCGTAGACGCGGTCGTTCAGCGCCGCAATCGTTTCCGGCGTCGGCGCCGGATCGAGCTCCATCGGCGCGTCGGTGTCCGCGATGTCGCCGGCCTCGGCCAGCATCAGCCGCGGCTCGGCGTCGAGCTCGTGCCCGTTCCCGGCCAGCGCCGCCACGGACTCCGAGTCGGCGGGATCGACGAACGCCGTCCACCGGGGCACGCCGGCCTCGGCATAGAACCCGGCCAGCCGCTCGTAGGCGCGGGCGAGCGCGCCCGGCTCGAGCCCGAACGCGGCGTTGAAGAGCGGCCGCTCCGGCGCCGCCGGCGTCGCGATCGCCCGGACGCCCGGCTCCTCCAGCGCGCGTCCGCCCTCCGATGCCGTCGCGATCGCGAAGAAGCTGGCCGCATTGGCCTCCGCGGCGCGTGTCCGAAGGTCGGCGTCGGGCATAGGCTGCGCGCACGGTATGTGAAAACGATGGCCGACACCGGGACCGACACCTACGAGCTGCGCCCGATCGGAGTCGTCCGGTCGGAGCTGCGCGCCCGTGGGGAGGCGCCGCGGCAGGCCTTCGAGGGCGCGCCGCCGGCCCGGGTCGAGATCCTGCCCGAGTACCGCGACCTGCTCGACGGGATCGCGGTCGGCGACGACGTGATCGTCCTCACGTGGCTCCACCAGTCCGACCGCACCGCCCGCCACACGCATCCGCGCGGCGATCTCAGCCTGCCGCTCGCGGGCGTGTTCGCCACCCGCTCGCCCGACCGGCCGAACCCGATCGGCCTGCACCGGGTGACGGTCACCGCGATGGCCGGCGGCTCGCTCGCGGTCGGCGCGCTCGAGGCGGTCGACGGCACGCCGGTCGTCGACATCAAGCCGGTCATGGCCGAGTCGGCCGACGGATGAACCCGTTCGCACCGCTCGCCGACCGCGACTTCCGCCTCTACTTCGTCGGCGAGGTGCTCTCGACGGCGGGGGCCGGTCTGCACATCGTCGCGCTCGGCTGGTACCTGCTCGACCGCACCGGATCGGCGACGTCGGTGGCGCTCGTCTGGGCGCTCGGGCTCGGATCGGGCATCTTCATGCTGCCGTTTGCCGGGCCGCTGGCCGACCGCTACCCGCGCCGGATGCTGGCGGTCTCGGCCGACATCGTGCGGCTCGTGCTGGTGGGGACGATGGCGGCGCTCGCCTACGCCGGCTCCCCGTCGTTGCCCGCCCTCTACGTGCTCACGTTCGTGATCGGCCTCGCGCACAGCGTGTTCTGGCCGGCGATCACCGCCCTCCTGCAGGAGGTGATCCGGCCGGAGCAGCTGACCGCCGCGAGCGGCCTCGTCGAGATCGTGTGGCAGGCGGGCAGCCTGACCGGCGCGGCGCTCGGCGGGCCGATCCTCGTCCGTTTCGGGCTGGGGACGGCGTTTGCCATCGACGCCGGCACGTACGCGCTCTCGGCGCTCGCGCTGCTCGCCCTCCACCATCGCCCGGCACCGGCCGAGGGGCCGCACGAGTCCGGCCTCGCCATGGCCCGGGAGGGGTTCGCCTACCTGCGCCGCCACCGGCCCCTCGCCGGATTCGGCGTCGCGAGCGTGATCCCGTGGGTGGCGACGATCAGCCTGAACGTCGTCCTCGTCGCCTACGTGCTCGACGTGCTCGGGCTCGGCGCGACGGCCTACGGCCTGGCGGACATGACGTACGGCACCGGCGCGATGGTGTCGGGCGTGCTCGCCGCCCTGCTCGTCCTGCGGCTCGGCGAGTGGCGGGCGATGACGGCGGTGCTGATCGTGCTGATCGGCTGCTACGTCACGCTGGCCGCTTCATCCTCGGCGTCCGTGCCGGTCTTCTACGCGCTGCTCTTCGTCGCCGGCTTCTGCTCGTCGGCGTTCCGGGTGATCACGAACGCCTACCTCTTCAAGGTCGTCCCGAACGAGGTGATGGGGCGAACGTCGTCGACGTTCCTGCTCGTCTCGATGCTGCTCCAGGTGGGCGTGACGCTGGGCGTCGGCCCGCTGGTGAACCATGCCGGCGCGCGCGGCGGCTTCGCGCTGCTCGCGGCGATCGTGGGCCTCGGGCTGGTGCTGCTGGTGGCGGTCGCGCCGGCCGTCCGGCGGGTGCCGGTCAGGGACGCTCGACCCGGCGCAGCCATTCCCTGAGCAGCGCGCCCAGGAGCTCGGGCTGCTCGTGCGGCAGCGCGTGGCCCGCCCCGTCGAGCATCGCGAACGTCCCCCGCGGATACGCCTCCATCAGATCCCACTGGGCCGCGTACCCGACGGCCGAGTCCTGGCGGCCGACGACGACGAGCACCGGGCCCGCATATGGCCGCCCGGGTTCGGCGGCGGTCAGGCGCCAGCGATCGCCGATCCGCTCGAGCGCCTCGGCGTCCGCCGCCTCGACCCCCGGCGCCACGTTCTCGGCGTAGCTTCGCAGCATCGCCGGCGTGTGCACGACGAAGTACCTGCGAAACGCGTCGTGCTCCCCGTCCAGGTCTTCCTGCGCGATCGGCCTGTGGGGCGGCACATCCCGGACGTCCTCCAGCAGTGGGCAGATGAGTGCCAGCCCGATCACCTGATCCGGGCGGCGCTGGGCGATGGCGCGCGCGTGGTAGCCGCCCGCGGAGTGCCCGGCCACGAGCAGCGGCTCGTCGCCGGCGAGGTCGTCGATCAGGTCGAGCAGGACGCGGAGCACGTCGTCGGCGCTTCGGACCGATTCCGGCGCGGGTGTCCGCCCGTGGCCCGGCAGGTCGGGATAGATGCGCCGGTACCCCGAGGTGCGCGCGAAGGCGGGCTCGATCGTCCCGAGCGGCTCCCGGTGGTCCACCCCCGCGCCGTGCAGGAGCAGCACGGGCGTCCCCTCTCCGCGCTCGACGTAGTGCACCGCAGAGATATAGCGTGTGGCCGTGGCCAGGTACGTCGTCGACTGCGAGGTGCTGCTGCGGATCGCCGCCGGCGAGATCGAGGTGGCGGCCGGACACCGGCTCCTCGCGCCGACGCTCGTCCGCTCCCAGGCGCTCGCCGCGATGTACGGGGCGGCGCGCCGCGGCGACATCTCCGCGGCCGAGGGCCGGACCCGGGTGCAGCGGATCAACTCGCTGAAGGTGCGCTTCCTCGGCGACAAGGTGCTCCAGGCGAACGCGTGGGAGATCGCGGAGCGGCTCGGCTGGGAGACGACCTACGACGCCGAGTACGTGGCGCTCAGCCGGCTGCAGGCGGACGCGCTCGTCACGGCGAACGACGACCTCGCCCGCGCGGTCTCGGGAATCGTCGAGACGGCGCCGATCGACGCGCTGCGAAGGCCCTGATCGCGCGGGTGGCGCGACCGCCCCGCGAGGAGTACGTTTGCCGTAGAGAGCGAGCGGGGACGGCGTCACGTGGTCTGCAGGAGCTGTGGTCAGTCGGTCGAGCGGGAGCACCGGTTCTGCCCGTGGTGCGCCGCGCCGCAGCGGCGCAAGGTGGTGGCCCTGTTTCCGCCGCATCCCGACGTCGAGGCGTCCGGCCGCGGGCTGCGCGTCTCGCGCTACTTCGATCCGGCCGACGGCCCGCCGCACACGCGGATGAGCATCTACGGCGCCGACGGCCGCGTCACATGTGTGGTCGCGCTCGACGACGACTCGACGGACGGCCTGACCAGGTTCCTGGAGAGCCTGGGCGCGGGCGGCGGGCTCCCACCTCGGCGGCGGACGGGCGTGCTCGACCGCCTCGCCGGGTGGCGCCTACGATGAGTTTCCGCTGCTCCGGGCGTCCCAGTTCTCGACCCGGCAGCAAGGAGGGAGACCCACATGCCCGAGCACACCATCGGCACCCGTGAGGAGTGGCAGGCCGCGCGCAGCGACCTGGCGAATCTCGAACGCGAGCAGGCGGAGCGAAACGAGGAGATCAAGCGCCGGCGCCGCGAGCTCCCTTGGGTGCCCGTCGAGAAGGAGTACGAGTTCGACACGGAGTCAGGGAAGAAGGCGCTCGCCGAGCTGTTCGACGGCCGCTCGCAGCTGCTCGCCTACAACATCATGTACGGGCCCGACTACAAGGCCGGCGCGTGTCCCGGCTGCACCGGCCTCGCCGACAACTTCGACGGGACGCTGATCCATCTCAACCACCGCGATGTGACGTTCGTGTGCTTCTCGCGGGCGCCGATCGACGCGCTCGCCGCGTACAAGCGGCGGATGGGCTGGCAGTTCCCCTGGATCTCGACGTACGGGAGCGACTTCCCGTTCGACTTCGGCCTGGCGCTCAGCGAGGAGCAGGCCGGCGAGATCCCCGAGGTGCAGCAGATGATCGACGAGCCGCCGGACTGGCTCGAGTTCTGGTCGACGCAGGTGGACGCCGACCTCAAGGACGGGCTCCGCGAGAACCCGAGCTACATCGCCTTCGCGCTCGAGGACGGCGTCGTCTACCACACCTACACCGTCTCGGCCCCCGACCCCTTCGTGGCGCCGTTCACGAGCTTCCTGCTCGACCGCACGCCGAAGGACGAGACCAGCCCGTTCCTCACCTATCGCAAGGACGAGTACCCGGACTAACGCGGTAAAGGCGGGCCCAGCCCTTCTACGCCTCGCCGGCCGAGCCGACGCGATAGACGACGTGTGTCGCCAGCGGCGAGTGGGTCACCTCCACCGGCTCGAGGCCCGGGTCGGGCACACCCTCGAAGAGCGCCTCGCCGGCGCCGAGCAGAACCGGGGCGAAGTCGAGCACGAGCTCGTCGATCACCCCCGCCTTGAGCGCCTGGCGCACCGTGGATGCGCCGCCGGCGATGTCGACGCCCTTGTCGCCGGCGACCTCCGACGCGCGCGCGAACGCGGCATCGAAGCCCTCGGTGACGAAGTAGAAGGTCGTCCCGCCGTCCATCTCGATCGGCTCGTGCGCGTGGTGCGTGAGCACGAACACCGGAGCGTGGTACGGCGGGTCATCGCCCCACCATCCGCGCCACTCGCCCTCCCATGGGCCGCGGACCGGCCCGAACATGTTGCGTCCCATCACGTACGCGCCGCGCGGGCGCATGAGCAGGTCGCGCACGCGGCGGTCGACCTCGTTCAGGTCATCGCCAAGGTGCCAGCGGTGAACCTCGATTCCGCGGATGCCGAGAGGGTTCTCAAGGCTCTGATCGGGCCCGGCGACGTAGCCGTCGAGCGAGATCGACATGTGACATGTGGTGTTGGTCATGCTGGTTGGACGGTGCCACGGCGCCAAAGTCATCTGCCGGGGGCAGCAGGTGGGCGTTCAACGATACCGCTCGCGACCGATGGCTGGAGCCTGCCCACGGAACTCCGCGACGCCACCGAGCAGATCACCGACCATCCACCAACTCGGCGAGCGCTCTGACCAGATCGGCGACCGACGCAGGAGACCTCGGCGACGGCTCAGGAGGCCGCCGCCGCGGCTCAGGAGCTGGCCCATGCGGCCGACGGCCTGCGGCACCTCGTCGCCGGCTTCCGGGTTTCGGCCGAGTAGCCGGTCGGAAGCAGGGTCATGCGGGCCTCCGGGTCTTCCGGAGGAGGACGATCTCGCGGGCTTCCGGGGCGACGGTGGCAGCCAGCCGCCGCCGAAGGTTGCCCGTATTGATGATGGTCACTCTGCCGTCGAGGAGCGAGGTGGTTGCGACGACGGATCCCAGCGTGGAGAGGTTGAAGGATCCGTAGGGCAGCGCCGCGCGGTGCAGGATCCGGCCGGAGGCGACGTCGACCATCTCGAGGCTGCGGCCATAGCCGCTGGAGATGTAGGCGCGTGCCGGCGTGGTCCGGCCGAAGGCGATGTGTTGCGGCGCGGTGCCGGCCGGGACGGTTGTGACAGGCCGCCCGGTCGCTGCGGTGTAGACGGTCACGTACGAGGCGTCGGACGACGTGACCCAGACGGTTCTGCCGCCCGGAGAGAAGGCGAGGTCGTGCGAGGCCGTCGGGGGATGGAGGCGCCCCACGACGCGCAGGTGGGTCGGGTCGGCGGTGTCGAGGCGAACGATGGTGCGTGCCGTCTCCCCGAGCGCGACCCACGCAACCCGCTGATCGGGGCTGATGGCCATGTGGTGTGCCCCGCGTCCGACCCGGACGCGGTCGACGATGCGATGGCTCGAGAGCTGGATCGTCGACACCGTGCCGGCGGCGTCGCTGACGAGCGCCCACTCACGGTCGGGCGTGATGGCGGCGATCTCGGGTGTCTGGAAGCGGTGCAGGACCGCCACCGGCCGCAGCCCGGGCCAGGAAAGCAGCGTCACCGTCCCGGCGGCGGGGCTGCAGACGACGACCGGGCCGGTGGGTGCGGCGGCGAGGGTCGTGGGATCGCCGGTGATCGGGACGCGGCGCAGCACACGGCCGGTGGCCGGCGACACCTCGAGCACGGCGTGCTCGGTCTCGGCGGTGACAACGGCGATCGGCGTGTCAAGCGCTGCTGTATGCCCCGTCGCTGTGGCCGAGCCCGTGGCTCCGGCAGGAGCGGTCGTTCTCGGCGCCGACGGCGTGCTGCTCGCGGACATGACCGGAGAGCTCGACGCGGTCCCGGAGCAGCCTGCGACCACGACCGCAAGGAGCGTGACTGGGAGTATGTTCATGATCCCTCTACCACCACCGAGCCCGTTCGCGTCCCAGGGGTACGGACGGGCCGGCACATCTCCTGGGCCGTCTCGTGTCGCCGTCCGCCGCGTGGGCGTCGCGTTCGCCACGGATGTTGCGCCGGTCGCACGGTCGGCGTGCGCCGAAGGCCGCCGGGGCCTCACTCGGCAATGTCGGCGAAGCGGCGATGGAGGAACCGCTGTTCCGGCCCCGGCCGGAACAGGTCGAGGGCGCGGGAGTATGCGGCGCGGGCCTCGTCGTCTCGGCCGACGCGACGCAGAAGGTCGGCGCGCGTCGAGTGGAAGTAGCGGTACTCGTCGAGGTCGAGAGTGTCGAGCAGCGTCAGGGCTGCCTCGGGCCCTTCGAGCTCGGCGACGGCGACGGCACGATTCAACGTCACGATCGGTGAGCCCGTGATCCCCTCGAGGCGCCGGTAGAGGAGGTCGATCTCCGCCCAGTCGCGCGGCTCCCGAGTGTGCAGGTCGGCGATCGCGGCCTGAACGACGTACGAGCCGCTCCCGCGCAGTGCGAGCGCCCGGGCGAGCGCCGCGCGGCCTTCCTCGAGCCGGTCTCGATTCCAGAGCGACCTGTCCTGGTCGTCAAGCAGGACGAGCTCGCCGCTGCGAAACCGTGCATCGCCGCGAGAGTGGTTCACGAGCATCAGCGCCAAGAGCGCGTGCGCCTCAGGCTCGTCCGGCATCAGCTCGGCGAGCCCACGGCCGAGGCGGATGGCTTCAGCTGCCAGGTCAACGCGGCCGTCGCCCCAGCCCTCGTTGAAGATCAGGTAGACGACGGCGAGTACGGCATCGAGCCGTTCGGGCAGGAGATGGTCGGACGGCACGGCGAACGGGATGCCAGCGTCGCGGATCTTGCGCTTCGCCCGGGTTAGGCGCTTGCTCATCGTCTCGAAGGGGATGAGGAAGGCGCGCGCGATCTCCTCGGTCGAAAGGCCGCCGAGGGTCCGCAGCGTCAGGCCGACCTGCGCGTCGAGCGCGAGCGCCGGATGGCAGCAGGTGAACACGAGCTCCAGCCGCTCGTCCGGAAACGTCGTCGTCTCATCCACCGTCGTCTCCGATCGGTCTCGCAGCTGCCGCTCGAGCTGCTCGGTCTTGCGCGCCAGCGTCCGCTCGCGCCGGATGCGGTCGATTGCGCGGTTGCGCGCCGTCGCGATCAGCCAGCCGGTCGGGTTGGCCGGCGTACCCGTGCGCGGCCAACGCTCGGCGGCGATGGCGAAGGCCTCCTGGGTGGCGTCCTCGGCCAGCTCGATGTCCCCCAGGAAGCCGACCAGGGAGGCAACCACGCGACCCCAGCCGTCGCGGAAGACCTCCTCAAGCACGTTCCGGACCCTCGCCGAGGATCGGCCGCACCTCGATCGCGCCCGCGCCTCGTACCTCCTGCAGTTCGCCGGCGATCGCCAGGGCTTCGTCGAGGTTCTCGGCCTCGAGGACGATGAAGCCGCCGAGGAAGTCCTTGCTGTCGACGAACGGTCCGTCCGTGAGCAGCGTCTTGCCGTGGTCGTGTCGGACTGTCGTTGTCGATTCCAGGTCTTGGAGCTGGATCCAGCCGGTGACGGCCGGTCGCTCCAGAATCTCGGCGATCGCTGCGTTGACCTGGCGCTGCTGCTCGGATGTCCGTTCGCGAACCGCGTCGTTGTTGTAGATCACGAGTGCGTACCGCACGGTGTCTCCTCCTGCGTGGGCGGGTGGTGTCACCTTCTAGACGAACGGCGGCTCGAGTGACGGACACCCACCGAATTCTTGTGAGGCGTGTCCGTCCAGCCTCTCGCCGTTCGTCGTCGAAGCGAACCCGGCGGACAGCCGGTCGCACCCGATGGAGGATCGATGACGACCAATCCGACGCCACGACACGACGCCGCACGGCTCGAGCGCACGTACGACGCGCCGGCCGAGCTGATCTGGGAGCTCTGGACCACCACCGAAGGCCTCGAGAAGTGGTTCGCACCGGAGGGCTTCGAAACCCGGGTGCGCGAACTCGACCTGCGACCCGGCGGTCACCTGCGCTACACGATGACCGCGACCGCGGCGGAGCAGGTCGCGTTCATGCAGAGCATCGGCGCGCCGATTGCGGTCGAACTGCGCAAGACGTTCACCGAGGTCGCACGGCCCACCCGGCTCGCCTACCTGACGCTGGTCGACTTCGTACCCGGTCATGAGCCGTACGACCACCTGACGACCATCGACATCGCGTCCGCCGGCGATCGCACGGACGTCGTCCTGACGATGGACCCCTTCCACGACGACCCCTGGACGCAGGGCTCGGTCGAGCACCGCCGCAACGAGCTCGACAACCTCGCCGCGGTGATCGGACGCCGCCGGAACCGGCCGGCGAGCCGGCCTCAGGAGGAGCGATGACGGACACGACAACACCGGCGCGCCGCCTTGGCTGGGTGGTCGGGCTGACCTCAGCCGCCTACTTCATGGTCGTTCTGGACGCGCTCGTCGTCATCACCGCTCTGCCGCGGATGCAAGCCGACCTCAACGTCGGGCTGTCTTCGCTGCAGTGGACGGTCAACGCGTACGGGATCGCCTTCGCCGCGGGAATCATCACCGCCGCGGCTCTCGGCGACCGCTTCGGCCGCCGCCGGGTCTTCATCAGCGGCGTCGCGCTCTTCACACTCGCCTCGGCGGCCTGCGCGCTCGCGCCGAACGTCGCTGAGCTCGTCGCAGCACGCACCGTGCAAGGCCTCGGCGCCGCTTCCGTCCTACCGCTCAGCCTGACCATCCTGACGACGGCGTTTCCGGCCGAGAAGCGCGGGATGATCATCGGCGTCTACGGAGGTCTCGCCGGCCTTGCCGTCGCACTTGGCCCGATCGTCGGCGGCGCGATCACCGAGGGCATCGACTGGCACTGGATCTTTTGGATCAACGTCCCGATCGGACTCGCGGCGGCGGTTCTCGGCACGCGGCTGCTGCCCGAGAGCCACGGCGCGCCCGCGCGGCTCGATCTGATCGGCGTCGGGCTCGTCACCGCCGGAGCCTTCGCATTCGTCTGGGGCCTCACCCGCGCGAACGCCGCCGGCTGGTCGAGCGCCGAGATCGTCGGGAGTCTCGCCGCCGGCTTTGTGCTCGTCGCGGCCTTCCTGTGGTGGGAGCACAGGGCGGTCGACCCAATGGTGCCCCTGCGGCTCTTCGCCAGCCGTGAGTTCGCCGTCGGCAACCTGACGATGTTCTTCCTCCATGGCGCCACATTCGCCACCGCCTTCTTCGTCACGCAGGAGTTCCAGCTCGCCCGTGGCGACTCGCCGCTTGGCACAGGGCTGCGCCTGTTGCCGTTCTTCGGCACCCCGATGATCGTCGCGCCGCTCGCCGGGGCCCTCTCCGACCGGATCGGCCGCCGGCCGATCATGCTGACCGGCCTCGCCCTGCAGGCACTCGGGTATGGCCTGGCTGCCGCCACCAACTCGCTCGGATACGGCTGGGTCGAGCTCGTCGTCGGCTTGCTCGTCGCCGGCGTCGGCATCTCGATGGCCCTCCCCACTGTGCCGGCCGCCGTCCTCAGCGCGGTCGAGCCGCAGGAGCTGGGCAAGGCGTCAGGGATCAACTACATGGCGCAGCGGTTCGGCACCGTCTTCGCGCTCGCGATCTCAAGCGCCGCCTTCTCGGCACACGGCCACCTCGGCACCTCCTCCGGGGTGACGGCCGGCTTCGGGCCGGCGCTCTGGGCGGGCGTCTGCTTCGCCGTCCTCGCCGCGCTGAGCGGGGTCGCCATGACGACGTTCCGCCGCACGCCAACTGCAGGGCCCGAGCCGGCTGAACGACCGGTCACGGCGTAGGGCGCGGCCGCGCGGTTGACGGATTGTCTGGGCGCCTCGAACGTCGCAACGCTCGCCCCGGGAGCCTCGTATCGAACATCCTCTCGGTCGGCACGACCCAGTACGTCGAGTACAACACCCAGGATCAGACCGGGCAGTTCTCCGAGCACCTCGACCGGCAGCCTGGAGTGGACGTTCCCGGCAGACGAGCCCGTCCAGGACGCCGCCTACGCGAGCGGCACGCTCTACGTCG
The DNA here is from genome assembly GCA_036273515.1 of Gaiellales bacterium. Lineage (GTDB taxonomy): Bacteria > Actinomycetota > Thermoleophilia > Gaiellales > JAICJC01 > JAICJC01. Next base: position 7,950 of record DASUHM010000054.1, on the reverse strand, counting down.
GCTCGGGCGACCACGACGTGTACGCGTCAACGCGACCACCGGCGTCGAGAAGTGGAGCCACATCGACAACCTCGGCTCGCCCTTCGTAGCGGTCGCAAACAGCGTCGTCTACACGTATTCGCTGCAGGTCGTCGATGCGCTCAAGCCCAAGAGCGGGCACGTCATCTGGACGCACACGCTCCCCGCCGGCTACAGCGCACCGCCGATCATCGGCAGCGGAAGCGCCTTTCACCGACGGCTACGAGATGTCGGCGCTCAGCACCACCAACGGCGCCCTGCGGTGGTCGAACTTCGGGGCTATCCCGGAAACTGCCAGGCCGTCGGCGCAAACGGCGTCATCTACTGCGCAGCCCGGAACGGCGACGTGCGGGCCTACGACGCCACCGGCGGACAGTCGCTCTGGAGCACGTCGCTGGCGGGCGGGGTCACTGCCGGCCCCATCGTCGTCAACGGCTGTCTGTACCTCGGCACGGCGCAAACCGGCCGGGACGACTGCTCTCCTACTGCGCATAGCCAGGGTCGAGCTCGGGAGCATGGCGCAATCGACGTTTGCAGTGCTGCGACCATTGGTACCCTGCGCAACGGGGTATTCGGAGACCATGGAAGCGGCCAACGCCTTCCGCCATCAGGCGCGGTTCTACGCCGGAGAGGCCGACTTTGTTGACGGCGCGCTTCGATTTATTCGGGACGGGTTGGCGGCCGGAGAACCAGTCATGGTCGCCGTGCGTCAACCGAAGATCGAGCTACTGGAATCTGCGCTGAACGGCGACGGTGGCCGGGTCATCTTCCGCGACATGGCGGACGTGGGGTCGAATCCGGCTCGGATCATCCCGGCATGGCAGCAGTTCCTCGACGACCATGCGCGCGGCGCTATCCGTGGCATCGGTGAGCCGATCTGGCCCGGTCGCGACCGGGCGGATCTCATCGAGGCACACGTTCACGAGGCGTTGATCAATCGCGCGTTCGCGTCGGCCGCGGGATTCCTGCTCGAGTGCCCCTATGACGAGTCGGCGCTCTCGCCAGAGGTGATCGCCATCGCTCGGCGGACCCACCCTCACCACGATTCCGCCGGCGATGTGTGCGCTGACGTCGAGTCGCTGGACACGCTGGCCTGGGACGAGCTGAGCCCTGTGCCCGCAGACGCAACCCGGCTGCCGTTCGGCCGGGGCGACCTTGGCAGGGTGCGCGCCATGGCCGCATCCGCCGCGCGATCCCTTGGCTTCGGTGAACGTGCGGTGAACGACGTGCGTCTTGCTGTTACCGAGCTGGCCGCCAACGCGGTGCGTCACGGCGGAGGGCGTGGCGTGCTGGGCGTGTGGCGCGAGCCGTCGAGACTGTGCTGTCAAGTCGACGACCGAGGCCGGATCGTCGACCCGCTCGTCGGGCGCCGGCTGCCAGAACCTGGCCGGCCAGACGGACGTGGCCTCTGGCTCGCGAACCAGGTCTGCGACCTGGTTCAAATCCGGTCGAACAGGGCAGGGACATCGGTACGGGTGCACGTCAAGATCGGCGCGAATGAGCGAGACCGTAGTCCAGACACCCCACGGGACGATCCGTCTTGATCAGACCGCCGACGGCTGCATCGCCATCTTGGCCGGCGAACACGACTTGGCGAGCGCCGGCGCTTTGGATCGCGTGCTCGCGGCGGCCCGTGAGGTTTCCGCGACCACGATCGTCGATCTCGCCGAGACGACGTTCGTCGATTGCAGCATCATCGGTGTGCTCGTCGAGCACCGCGGCATGTGCGCGCGGGCCGGCGGCGAGGTGATCCTCATCGTCCCGCCCGGATCTCTCGTACGCAGGGTGATCGAGCTCACTCACACGGACGACGTTTTCGCCGTGGTGGGATCGTGCCAGGAGGTGGAGCCTTCAGGCTCGATGGACGGACACGTCGCGAGCGCCGCGACGGCGAGGGCAGCTGACGTGAGCCGGCAGTCCGAGTCGTGGGTTTCGATGGGCACCACCGCGACCGAGGCGGAGCGAACCGACCCACGGTAAGGAGCCGGCGCGGCATTCGCCTGTTGAAGGTAGGGCCCGCGATCCTCCGCGCGCCGTGGAAGACGTCCGGTGGTTGACGCCCGTTGGGTGTGTGCGCGCCTCCTCGTCGTCGAGCCCAGCGCTGCGGCGGCGAATCGTGCTCGCCAGCTGCTCCGTCAACGGCCTGCCGGGCGGGCCCCGCCGACCAGGGCCATCACCAACTCACGTGGCAGTGCGGGCGCCCGCCGCCCCCCGAACCCGACCATCTCCTCTCCGGCGCAGAGCGCGTTCAGCACCGCCTCCTCGGTCGCGTGGGCGCCCGCCGCGTAGATGTCGTCGAGGTAGCCCCAGGGGATGAACCGGAGGGCGTCGAGGCGGCCGCCGTCCGGCTCGAACATCGCCCGTCCGCCAGGTGTAAAGGCGCCCGGGTTGGCCGTCGAGACGGCCAGGAAGAGGTCGCCGGAGAAGTGCGAGCCGGTGGTGCCGGTACGGGCCAGGCCGACCGTCACCCGGCGTGCCAGCGCCCTGCACTGGCCGGGCAGGAGCGGGGCGTCGGTGGCGACGATCGCGATCACCGACCCGGCGCCGGCCGGAGCGCCCGTCCACTCGTCCATCGGGTTGTCCGCCGCGAGCTTCTCACCCAGGGGTGTTCCGGCGATGACGAGCTCGTGCCGCGACCCGAAGTTGGCCTGGACGAGCACGCCGACGGTGTACTGCTCGCCGCCGTAGCCAACCAGGCGCGACGCGGTGCCCGTCCCGCCCTTGAACTGGTAGCAGCACATCCCGGTGCCGCCGCCGACGGCGCCCTCGTCGACCGGCCCTGATTCGCCGGCGTCGAGCGCCGCGACCACATGCGCTTCGGTGACGTGTCCTCCGTTGATGTCGTTCAGGTAGCCGTCCCAGGTCTCGGCGGCGACTGGGAGGAGCCAGGCCCGGGCGAGGTCGGGATGCCGCTCGGCCGTCCAGCGCACGATCCCGGCGTGTGCGATCCCGACGGCGTGCGTGTTGGTGATCGCGATCGGGCCGGCCGTCGTGCCCGACTCCTCGACCCAGGCGACGCCCGTCATCTCGCCGTTGCCGTTCAGCGAATGGAACCCGGCTGCAACCGGGTCGCCGGGCCCGGCTCGGCCGCGCGGGTGGATCGCGGTCACGCCCGTGCGGACGCAGTCTCCCTCGATCAATGTCGTGTATCCAACCTCGACGCCGGGCACGTCGGTGATCGCGTTGGCCGGCCCCGGATCGCCCGGGAATGGGATCCCGAGCGCCCGGGCACGCGGCTTCCCGGAGGGGGTCTCGAGACGCACGGAGACGGTCACGGCGTCTCCGCTTCGGGCTCCTCGTCGAGCACCGGATCCTTCAAGTTCCAGGCCCGGCCCTTCTGTGGCCAGATGACGACGGCCCAGTAGACAAGGCCGATCAGCATGGTGATGCCGGTGACCTCGAGGGACTTGTGCGTCTGCTTCGTGGTGATGTAGACGAGCGAGGCGATGGCGAGCAGCGGCGGGAGCGGCCACCACGGCATCCGGTAGGGGCTGTGATCGGTCGCGCCGGTCATGCGGCCGACGACGGCGCCGAGGGCCACGAGGGCGTAGTTCAGGACGAGGGTCGCTCCCGTGAGGACGATGATCTCGTTGAGCGAGACGGTAAGGCAGAGGACGGCGCCGAGGATGCCGACGAGCGCGGTTGCGAACCACGGCGTGTGGAAGCGCTCCGACACCTGGGCCATCCATCCGTTCACCGGCCCCGGCCAGGCCCGGTCGCGCCCGGAGGAGTAGAGCACCCGCCCGAACTGGATGATGATCGCGATCACGGCGTTCACGATCGCGATCGTGATCCCGAGCGAGACCAGCGTGTTCACGGTCGAGTTCGAGGTGGCCAGGAGGAAGTCGTTCATGGGCACGGCGCTCGTTGTCAGGTCGGCCAGGTTCGGCGCGCCGAGGAGCACCGCCGTGGTGGGCACGAGCTCGGCGATGACGGTGATGGCGAGCGACCAGAGGATGGCGCGGGCGATGCCCCGGCTCGAGCCGCGCGTCTCCTCGGCCAGGTTGACCGGGGCGGCGTAGCCGTTGTAGGCGAACACGCCGACGGCGGTGGCGGTCAGGATCGTCCCGAACGCGACCGGGTCAAGTCCGCCGTGGGCGTTTCCGATCTGCCAGTTGGAGAACAGGTGGGAGACGCGGTCGGCGTGGAAGTTGGCGAGACCGAGGCCGGTGACGACCGTGAGCGCCGTCAGCTCGATTGCCAGGAACACGCCGGTAACCCAGGCGTTCAGGCGGATCTGCAGGATGGCCATGCCGGCCGAGAGCAGCATGACGACGGCGCCGGCGGTCTTGGCGTCGACCGACCAGACGACGCCGAGGTACTGGGCGGTGCCCAGCGCGATCACGGCGGGGATGAAGACGATCGTGTCGATCCAGAGCGCGAAGAGGACGACGCTGACCGGGCCCGCGAAAGGCTTGGCCCAGCCCTTGAAGGCATGCCAGACGATGGCGTAGTCGCCACCGGCGATCGGGTAGGCGGCGCACAGCTCGGCCCAGCAGAAGGCCATGAAGACGCCGACCACCGCTGCGATCGCGAGCGTCAGGAATGCGCCCGTCCCGGCCGTCGTCAGGATCAGCGGCACGATGATGAACACCGACGACGCGGGCGTGATCGACGACAACGTGATCATGACGTTCCCCAGCACGCGCAGCGACCTGTGCAGCTCCTGCTCGTAACGGACCCTCTCGCCGATCACGACGAACCCCTTTCTTGGAATGATGATTCCTTGAATCGAGATTCAATCAAATGGTTCGACGGACGTCAACGAAGGCGTCCCTGCCCATGGGCCGAACCACCGTTCCGCCTATGCTGCGCCGATGGCGCGACCGAAGAACCAGGCCGCCCGACGCGGACAGCTCAAGCAGGCGGCGAGACGGGCGATCGCCGAGCGCGGCATCGAGGGTGTGCGCATCAAGGACGTGGCCGAGCACGCCGGGCTGAGCTCGCAGGCGGTGCTCTACTACTACCCGGAGCTGGACACCCTGATCGAAGAGGCCATCCAGCACGTGGTCGAGCGCTTCGCCGAGCGCCGCCAGGAGACGGTCGACGGCATCGACGATCCCCGCGAGGCTCTCGTCGCACTGATCCACGCCGGCCTTCCGAGCGGGCCGGACGACGACGACCTGCGCGTGACGTATGACGCCGCAGGGTACTTCCGGGACAACCCGATGCTCGGCGCGCTGATCCGCTCCATGACCGCCCGCCAGGTCGAGGTCTACCGCCGGGTGCTCGAGCTCGGCGCCGCGCAGGGCGCATTCACGCTCGCCGATACGAGCCAGGCGATCGCCCGCAACCTCGTCGCGCTCGAGGACGCCTACGGCCTCTACATGATCTCGGGCGGCGAGGTCGCCGCCGAGGCCCGGCGGATGATCCTCTCGTTCGCGCGGATGGCGACCGGTTGCCGGCTCGGGAGGTGACCGGCGGCGCTGGGATTGCCTGGATGGTCGGCGCTGGATAGTCTTGCACCCATGGGCGGCGCGGCGGTGCTTCGGGGTCGTCACGGGGCGAGGACATGGGTCATCGTGGGGACGGTCGTGATGGGCACGACCGTCACCGGCGGGATGGCCGTGCTCGTGCCACCGGGGACGGCACGGATCGCCCTGGTGGGCACGTTGCTGGTGGCGCTGGCGCTGGTCGCCGGCATCGGCGGCGTGCGGGCCGACTCGATCGACGCGGCCCGCAGTCAGGCGCTGGCACTGTCCTGGGGCCTTCTGCAGTCTGCCGGCGACGCGGTGGTGGCCGTCGATGGGCAAGGTCGGGTGGTCGAGTGGAACCCGGCAGCGGAGGCAATGTTCGGGTATTCCCGAGATGACGCCCACGGCCGCGAAATCGCCTCGCTCGTGATTCCCCAGGACCTTCGGGAGCGGCACGATGCGGCGTTCGCGCGGGCCGTGGCAGGTGAGCCGTTGGCGCGCGCCGGGCGGGCGATCGAGTTCGACGCGGTCACGCGCGATGGGCAACGATTCCCGGTCGAGGTCACGATCAGCCGTGTCGACGCGCACCGTGGCGTCGCGTTCACGGCATTCATCCGCGACGTGACTCGGCGCCGAGAACTGGAGGCGGAGCGGGCATGGACGCTGCGAAAGCTTGCCCAGGCGCAGGAACAGACTCGCGCGCAGATCGCCTCCGAGCTGCACGACGACACCGTCCAGGTCATGGTGGCGGTCCTGATGTCGCTCGACCGTGCGCTGGCCAGGACTGTCGCGGGGGAGCAGCAGCCGCTGCTGCGGGCCCGCGAATTGCTCGCCGAGGCGATCGACCGCACGCGCCGCATGATGTTCGAGCTCCGACCGGCCGTGCTGCATGAGCGCGGCCTGGCGGCCGCGGTCGCCGTCCTCGCCGACGAGATCCGTCGCGAGACCGGAGCGTCCGTCGACGTGAACATCCCCTACCGGCGCTACCCGGCGACCGTCGAAGCGCTTGCCTACCGATCGCTGCAGGAGGCGCTTGCGAACGTCCGCAAGCACGCGAACGCCACGACCGTCTCCATCTCGCTGGCCGAAGGCGGATCCGACGTGCTCATCGGCGAGGTGAGGGACAACGGCCGCGGGTTCGACCTCGACACGACGCTGACTCGCACGCGCGCCGAGATGCACCTCGGGCTCGACACGATGATCGAGCGCGTCCAGACGATGGGCGGAACGTGCACGATCGACTCCCACGAAGGCGGCGGAACGCGGATCGCCTTCCGGTTCCCGGCTCAACCACCGGCCCCGGCGAACCCTTCGCGGTGGGCGCCCACATCGGCGACGATGACCGAATCGTCGTAGGCACTCGCGCGAACGAACGATCGGACGGGTCTCTGATGCCGACATCGTTCACTCCCGGCAATTGCTCCAAGCCAACTACCGCGGCACCGCTCACGCGGAGGCTCGGCGCGGCGCCCGCTGCCGCCGGCGGCGCCGTCCGCAGTGCGGTCGACAGCCGGCACCGTTCTTCCTCGGGCGCGGGTTCTCCGACCCGTGAGAATCGGAGGCCACTCTGCAAGCTTGACGAGAACGGCGTAGGCTCGCCTCACAACCGAAGGAGGTGCTTCAATGTCGCTGGCACGGGTCGTCGCATTCGACGGGGTCACCAAGGAGCGGATGGAAGAGGTACGGCGCCAGATCGGCGAGCAGGGCCGGCCGGATGAGATTCCGGCGACGGAGATCATGATCCTCCACGACCCTGACGCGCAGAAATCGCTCGCCATCGTGTTCTTCGCCGACGAGGAGAGCTACCGGAAGGGCGACGCCGCCCTGAGCGCGATGCCGACAGATGAGACGCCCGGGAGTCGCACGTCGGTCTCGAAGTACGAGGTCGCGATCCGGATGACTGCGTAGCGGGCGCCGCGGGCGACGCTCGCCGCGGAGCACCGGCCGGGGGCGGCACGGTAGGCGGGGCCTCGCGCACCGCGGTCTCGGAGGCCTCCGCAGATCACCACTGGGATGCGTGGGTGGAGGGATCGCGCGGCCGGCGCCGCGCGTGGCCGCCGCCGCCCTCTCAGCCCCTCACCCGGCCACCCCAAGGGTACGAGCCCGCCGAAAACGGGCGCTCCGCGCCTGCCGAGGCCAGCACGCCAGCGCTACAGAGGGCGCGCCGGCCGACCTCGGAAACCCGACAGGTGGGTCACTTTTCAACCGGCCTTGACAACGAACGAAACGCTCCGCCGCCTGCCCCAAGAACCCGGACGCCGCCGAGCGGTAGCGAAGGTGGCGACGGAGAGCCCGTCGAGCGATAGCGAGCGCCGAAGGCGAGGGCGAACTTCGAGAGACCACCAGGCCGCGCCACGCATGCTGCGGGGTCGGCGGGGCGCTGTGGGGCCGCCTACGAATCGCCGTGGCTGGGCGAAGCGCGGACTGCGGGGCAGCTTCGGGGCCGCGAGAGGAGATGGCGAGCGCGGCTGAACGAACAAGAAACCGGGATCACAGATCAGCCTTCAAACCGCAACCC